>CAXUKK010000156.1:0-7105 GCA_964251455.1 uncultured Enterovirga sp. | reverse complement strand
TGCCCTACAAGTATTACGGCAACCAGCAGGGCGTGCCGGATTACGGCTTCAAGGAGGATTGACGCCCGCGGCGCGCCACCGCGCGCCCTCCCCGGCCGCGGCCATCAGCGCTGCGGCTCCAGGTCCCGCGCGGGAGCGAGCCGCACCGGGCGTTCCTTCGCGGCCCGGATGATCGGCGGGATCGACAGCAGGATCCCGGCCACGAGCGCCCCGACCGCCAGGATCATCACGGGATCCGCCGCCGCCCGAACCTCCATACTCCCGATCCGCGCCTCGAAGGTCGCGCCATGGCTCATCTGCATGGACAAAGATGCCGAAGGGTCGCTCATGGTTCCTCCCGAGATGACGGTCTAGCGCCTTGTCGTTCCTGGCGGGGCGTTTGGCGCGAATTGCGGTCCGAAGAGCCCGACGCTGCAAGGTGCTTCCTTGATCCGGCTTCTCCAGAGAATGGAGGGGCATCCTGCAAGCCGGGGCCGCTGCCGTCGCGCACGCCATCATCGACGCGAGCTTAACCGGTCGTTGCTCCGCTTGCTCGCATTTGCCGTGAAGTGAAGGCAGTTCGGTTCAGTCGATCTGCTATCGGAGACGACCAGAACGTTCGTTCGAACGGTGACGGCGGAGCCGAAGATCATGACACGCGATGGATCGAATAGGCCGCTTCATCCCCGCCGAGGCCCTGACGAGAAGCGGGCGCTGCTGTCCCGCCTCGCGCGCATAGAGGGCCAAATACGGGGCCTGAGACAGATGGTCGAAGCGGATCGCTACACCGGCGAGGTAGTCCAGCAGGCAGCGGCGGTCCGGGCGGCTCTGCGTGAGGTATCTCTCCTCTCCTTCCAGCGCCGCGCCGCGGATGGCATCGCGGACATCGCCCGCAAACACGAGCGCGGCCGGCTGGAGGAGCTTGCCACGGAGTTGATGGCGCTTCTCACGACCCTGGACACATCCACGAGCGGCGCAGAGGTCACGCCATCAGGAGAGCTAGAGCCGGCCCCGGACGACCAAGCGAGGCGCGTCGCTGCGGCTCAGCAACAGATAGCGGCCCTGCTCGAACAGGAGCCCACGAATGTCCTCCTCGTGGAAGACGATCCCATCGCCGCCGAGATCCTGAAGACCGGGCTCGACCAGCTGGGCTGCTCTGTCGCGGTCGCAGCGACCGGCGAGGAAGCGCTGACCATGCTGAAGCGGCAGGATTGCGCGGTGGACTGGCTGCTGGCGGACATCGTCCTCCCCGGCCGCATCGACGGCTGGACGGTCGGTCAGGAGTTTCGCGACCGCAATCCGTATGGTCAGGTCGTGTTCATTTCGGCCTACGAGCAGAAGGACATGTCCCGGAAAACGCCCGGCTCGGCCTTCCTCGCTAAGCCCGTTCGGCCCGCGCAGGTGATGACGGTTTTCCGCGGCCTCGAATCGGCGGCCTGATCACAGCCCGCCCGTGCGGCTGAAACGCCAAAAGAGCCCATACAAACGATCAGGATCACGGCGATGACGACATTGTAGCCGTATTCCTGTGCTGAGCGCGGGCATGTTCTTGGAGTTCATGATGCCGTCGCAGAATTCCTCTTGGATAAGCTCTTTCCACGCCGGACCGTTCACCAGCACCATCTCCTAGAAGCGATAGATGAGCGGGTCGGTCGGCGGCATGGGCGTGCCCGTGCCTCGCTAGGGCACCTCGTTCAGCATCGCGCCGTCGGTCTTCGTCAGGCCGAACAGCTCCGCCGCCTCCGGCTTCGATCAGCTTCCAGGCGCGATTCCAGGCCTTGTGCTGCTTCTCGCGCGCGATCGCGTCGTAGATGCTCGCGTAGCGCTCCACGTAGACCAGGATCGTCACACCACACCGCTCGGTGAAGCCAGGAACCGCGCGCGCCTTGTGCTGCGCGATCCGGCGCTCCAGCCCGCTCGTCACACCGATATACAGCGTGCCGTTGCGGCGGCTGGCCAGGATGGAGACGGCGTAGCGCTCCGCCCAGCCATGCTCGTTTGCGCCCGCGCCTGGTGCAAGCCCCTTGTCATTCCCGGCGGACCGAAGGCCCGGGAGGGATCCAGACAACCTCCCCGCCCCACGGCGCCCCAGGATTCCCTTCCACTCCGCTTCGCTCCGGCCGGGAATGACAGTGTGGGTTCTGACGCCGCGCTCACTGTCATCCCCGGCGCCTGCGCACCAGGCGGGAAGCGGATCCACCGGGTCGCGTCGCCTTGACATTCGTTCAGTATCTCAGCATATATTCCTATTAGACAGGAGCCGCTTATGACCGATCGCCAACTCACCCTTGCGCTCTCCGCCCTGGCGCAGCCGACGCGGTTTCGCATTATGCGGGAGCTGGTCGCGGCGATCCCGCGCGGCGGCCTTTCGGCCGGCGAGGCGGCGGAGGCGATCGGCAAGGGGGATTCGGGCACGGCCGTGCACCTGAAGGAGTTGGAGCGGGCAGGCCTCGTGCTGTCGGCCCATAACGGCCATGCGGTGTTCTACCGGCCCGAGCCCGCCACGATGCGGGCCTTCGTGGACGGCCTGGGCGGAGCGCTCGGGCTCGTGCCGGTCGGCGCGGGCACGGTCCCGGCCTGAGGGGACCCGCCGTGAATGGATTGATCCCGGACTTCCTGCGCGGCGGGCTGGCCCGGCCCTCCGCGGCCCTGGAGCGCCGGCCGTCGTTGAACGCGCGCGGCCTCCGGGGCGGTTGGCGCGGACGGCCGCATACGGACGAGGCCGTCTTCGCCGTGCGTCAGCTCGTCGAGACGACGCCCCTCACCTACAGCGACATCGCCGAGAAGACAGGTGTCGGGCGGGCCTCGATCTGCCGCTGGACGCAGGATGGCGGCTGGGTCCGGCCGGCCGGCGCCGCGGTCGCGACGGACCGCGCCTGCAGCCAGCGCGCGAGCATCCACCTGCAGGCGCGCACGCTGCACCGGCGGGCGCAGGCCATCGCAGAGCGCATCCTGAACGACCTGGAATGCGACCCGAGCGTCGGGCCAGAGGAGCTGTTCACCGCGCTCGCCATGCTGAAGGCGGCAAAGCTCGCCCGCATGCCGAAGAAGCGGGTTCCGCGCCGGGATCGCGCGGCGGAGGCGGCAGGCCCGCCGCTCCCGGCGATGCGCGCCGATCCGCGCCGTCCGCCGGGGCGGCCGCGCAAGGACGACCTCCCCTCCCCGCATCTGCCGTCAGTGCTGGCGCAGCATCGCGAGACGATGCGGGGCCGCCGCACGCCGCGGCGCGAGCGGGCGCACCTGGCGATGCCGACGCCCGACCCGCAGGGCTAGGCTACAGCCAGCCGGTGCGCCTGAAGCGCCAGAATAGCCCGATGCAGGCGAACAGGATGACGCCGAGCACGACGTAATAGCCGTACTCGGTGTTCAGCTCCGGCATGTTCTTGAAGTTCATGCCGTAGATGCCGGCAATCGCCGTCGGCACGGCGAGGATCGCGGCCCAGGCCGCGAGTTGGCGCGTGATCGCGCCCTGCCGCTGCTGCTCGAGCAAGGTCGAGACCTCGAAGACGGAGGTGACCACCTCGCGCAGGCTCGCGGTCATCGCCTCCACGCGGCGGACATGGTCGAGCACGTCGCGAAAATACGGTTTCGCGTCCTGATCGACGCAGGGGAGATCGAGGTTCACGAGCTTGCTCGCCACCTCCGACATCGGAATAAGCACCCGGCCGAAGCGGATCAGCTCGCGCCTGAGCTGGAACAACCGGTTGATCTCCTCGCGGCCGAGGCAGGACTCGATCGTCTTCTGCTCCATGCGGAGCACATCCTCCTCGATGGCCTCGACGATCGGCAGATAACCATCGACGATGAAGTCGAGGATCGCGTGCAGGACGTAATCGACGCCGTGCTTGAGGAGATTGGGAGTGGCTTCGAGATGGGCCCGGAGCGCCGTGTGGGCGCGCGCGGAACCATGGCGCACGCTGATGACGTGGGTCGGCCCGACGAAGACAGAGGTCTCGCCATAGGCGATGTGGTCGCCCTCGAGATGCGCCGTGCGGGCGATGACGAAGAGCTGGTCGCCGTAGACCTCCACCTTCGGAAGTTGGTGGGCGACCAGCGCGTCCTCCACGGCGAGCGGATGCAGGCCGAACTTCTCCTGCAGGATGCGGAGCTCCTCGTCGGAGGGCTCGACGACCCCGATCCAGACGAATTCCGACTTGTCGCCCGCGCAGGTCGGCGCGGGCGTATCCAGCGTAACAGCCTCGGCCCGCTGGCCGTTGCGGTAGAGATGGGCGGCGACAACAGGCATCGAGAGTTCCGGGTTGCTCCCCAGCTATAGCGCACAGGATCGCGGGAGGTCAGGGCGACGACCCAGGGCCGTATGCCTCAGATCACAAGCGATGCGCCGCGTGACAGAACGGCGTGCAGGACGGAAAAGGCTGTAGAGGCAGAGGTTTTCGGGTTTCCGCTCGCGTTGCCCGCCATGGTGACCAGGAGGTCGCCCGCCCTGCTGCAGGCCTCGATCGAGCCGGTGTTTCCCGTCGCGGCTGGATCGGCCACGAGGCGGATTCTGGTCTCGTCGAGCCCGAGCCCGGCGAGCGCCACGGTCGCGGCCAGGTTGGCGTTCTTCGGATACGCGATCGCGGCCTGCCGTGCCGAGCCTTCGAAGAAGGTGACCCGCTCGCGCAGGTCAGACAGGTCGACCAGGCTCTCGGCCGGCGTGCCGCGCCACGCAAGCGGCGGCTTGATCGACGTGTAGGTCACGGCGGTGAGGCCGGCGAGCTTCAACGCGCCGAGCCCGTCGAGCCCGGCGATCGCTCCTGCTGGAACGAGAAGCTGGGCCCCGCTCTGCGCAGCGGTCGCCGTCAACTCGTCGAGGAGGCCGGGACGTGCCAGCGCGCCGGTCGAGACGATCATCAGGTCGGTGCCCTGCGCGAGCACCTCGCCGCCATGTTCCGCCACGGCAGATTGCCCCGCGCATTCCACGATCAGGTCCGCCCCGAGCGCGAGGAGATCGGAGAGACTCGTGACGACGGGCGTGGCACGACCGAGTTGGGCCGAGGTCTCGGCGGCCCTGGCCGCTCGGACGAGCACGCCGGCGACGCGGGCCTCCATCCTGTGCCGGGTCAAGCCATCGGCGAGGACCGACCCGATCGCCCCGAAGCCGATGAGGCCGACTGACAGCTGCCGCAACGCGGTATCCCCTCTCTGTAGGGCCCGGCCGTATCATTAGCGGTGGCAAAGGACGACGCCAGAGCCGCTCAATTCGGTTCAGCGGCGGAAACGACGAGAAACAGCGCGGGCGCCCAGGGCGCCGCGTCAACTCTGGTTGGGGAAACAGGCGACGGCGCTGACGGGCACCCCGTTCGCCAGGGAGCCGAGCAGGATCGGGACGGCCGTCTGGAAGGTGTAGGAGATCGTCACCTGCGAGAAGCTGGGGACGCCCGAACAGGTTGCGGCATTGTTCAAGGCGACGTTCGACGCCGTGAGCGGCACGTACCAGGACCCGGCAAGGCTCAGAGCGAGGTTGGACCCGCCCCCGACGGAGATGCCGTTCGTCAGCAGGAAGCTGCTCGGGCCGCCGAAGGTCAGGTCCGCTCCCGTGTGGCAGATGCTGTAGGTGACGCCGTTGCAGTTGCCGCCGCCGATGTTGAACGCGCCGCTGCCGAAGATCGTCGTGCTGCCGCCGCCGGTCTTGACGCCCTGCGCGACGTTGAAGGTCCCGGGGCCGAACGTCATGGCCGCGCCGGAGACGTCGATCGAGCCGCTGAAGTTGTACGTCGTATTGGCGCTGCCGTTCACGTTGAACTTGACCGTGATGCCGCCGCCGAGGGTCACGTTCTTGAACTTGTAATTCCCGCCATTCGGGCAGGTCAGTGTCCAGGTGCTCGATGTCATCGAGGCCGAGCAGCCGGCCGCAGTGGCCTGAGCCTGCGTCGCGCTCTGGGTCCAGCCGAAATCGATATCCGTCCCGGTCGGCACAGCCGCCAGCGTCGGGTTCGTGTAGGCGTTGACGGTGGCCAGCCGCGATGTCGCCGCCACGACGGCGGGATCGCTCGCGAGCGGATCGACGGTCGCGGTGCGCGTGAGTTTGACCGAGGCCGTCCCGGCAGGCGGCTGGATGCCGCTGCAAGGCTGGCTCGGCGCCGAGGCCGAATTGTAGTTGACGGACTTCGTGACGATCGACGTGCCGCACGGAACGCTCACAGCGGCGTTCGACGACACTGCACAATCCGAGGCCGTGAGGGCGGTGCCGCCCGTCAAGCTGATTCCGGCTCCGGACGGGCTCAGGGCGAGCACGCATCCGGGCGTCTGGCCCGCCACTTCGGCCGCCGCCGAGCCGCCGACCGACATGCTGGACGTGCCGCTGACCGAAGGGGCAAGCATGAGAAGACGGGAGCGCGACACCGTCACCGAAACGGCCTGGTTGCCGTTTCCGCTGGGAGAGACCCCGACGCTGCCCGTCACGGCGCTGCTCGGAAGCCCGTTGAGCACGGCGAGGTTGGCGATCACGGCGTTCACCTTCGCGGTGTCGCTCGTGGACGCGTAGGCGTTTCCTCCTGCAAACGCCGCCAGATCGGCGACGCGCTGGTTCTCGACGCGCATCAGGAGCCCGAATCCGAATTCGGCCACCAGGGCAGCGGTGCCGATCAGCACGGGCAGCAGGAATGCACTGATGATCGCGACGCTTCCGCGCCGGTCGGCCCGAAAGGCGCCGAGGCTCGAGCGCAGTCTGGCGGTCAGAGTCACGTCCATCTCCAGGACATACAGCTACCTCAAGCTAAACCCCCGCGTGTTGACGGAACGTGACGACAATGTGAGTAAAACTAAGGCTTCCGCGCCATTCTTCATCGAAGCAGCACCTTTCGGGCTCCTGAACTAGGGAGCCGAGCGCGCCCGTTCCTCTCGAGGCTCACCGGCGATATACTTCCGCCGACATTTGACTTTCCGGCGACATCCCGGCGGCAGGCGAGATCATCGGGCCCTCGTTTGGTCGCCAAAAGAAGGCGGCGGACGCCTCGCCATCCAGCACCGAGTTTGAGTAAGCTATCTCCGACGGCCACGCAGAGGGCTGCTAGCGGGAGGTATTCGGGATGACGTTCAACGGGTCACGCCGGTCGTTTCTGGGCGCGGGGGCAGGCGCGACGGTCGCGCTCGCGAGCCGTAGGGCCATTGCACAGAGCTATCC
>CAXUKK010000155.1:0-7149 GCA_964251455.1 uncultured Enterovirga sp. | reverse complement strand
TCGTCCCAGAGACGCCCGACGGTCAGGACGAACGGGTCGGCCACGCTCTCGGCGGGCAGAGCACTGGGCCGATCTGCCCGGCCGTTATGGACCACCCGCGGGTGCTCGCTCAGCCCGTACGCCTCGGCCGTGGCCTGCGCGAAGGCCGCGCTAGGCGCGAGGAGCAGATTGGCGGCGCGGTAGCCGGCGCCGACGAGGTCGGTGCGCCAGCGGAAGTCGGGCGGAAGTTCGTCCCCCCGCACGGCACTCCACCATGTGGCGACGCAGGAATGGCAGACGGCGACGACCGGGCAGGGGAAATGTGCCTCTGCGGCGAGGGCCGGGCTGTTCAGGTGGAGGATGTCGCAGCCGCTCTCGGATGCTAGCGCCGCCAGGGCTCGTCCGGCGGCCGCGATGTCGTCGCGGCTGTCGGCGGTCCAGTCGAGCGGCAAACTCGTTTCGACCAACCTCAGGCCAGGGATCGCCTCGGCAGCTGCGCGCTGGTCCCGCGATGGCGCGGGGCCGAGCACCGCGAGCGTCGTTTCCCCGCCGCGTTGGTCAATGCCGCGTGCGAGGTCGAGCGCGTAGGTCCACACGCCTCCGACCGCATCGGCGGTCATCAGCACCTTGATGTCCGTCTTCATCGGTCGCGCCGGCTCACGCCATCACGAGAAGGCGCTTGCCCGGGTCGGACGCAGCGCGGTCGTGCCCGGCTGCAGGCCACGCTCCTCGCGCAGCCAGGCGACCAGGTTTGCGACACCGTTCTGCCAGCCGATTGGCGCCTTCAGGCCCAGCGTGCTGCGGATCGATCGGGAATCGGCCACGAAGTAGCGCTGGTCGCCGGGGCGCCAATCCGAATGGTGCGCCTCGACCTCGCGCCCGGTCAGGTCCGAGAGGCGGCGGAGAAGGTGGCGGAGGCTGATCGCGTTCTGCGGCCCGCCGCCGAGATTGAAGGCCCGGCCGGAAATCGCCCGGATGTCGCGGAGCGCCGCGACGTAAGCCTCGACCGCGTCCGAGACATCGAGGATGTCGCGTACCTGGGCGCCGTCCCCATAGATGGAGATGGGCTGCCCGTCGATCGCCCGGATGGCGAAATGCGCGACCCAGCCCTGGTCCTCGGTTCCCATCTGCCGTTGCCCGTAGACGCAGCTCATGCGGATGACGGCCGTCGGCACGTCGAACGACCTAGCGTAATCGAGGACGTATTGGTCGGCAGCGCCCTTCGAGCAGCCATAGGGCGTGTGGAAGTCGAGCGGCCGGCCTTCGCCGATGCCGTGCGCCCGTACCGTCGGATCGACCGGCAGGTAGGCGTCGTCGGTCAGTTCCAGTTCCACGTCTGCCAGGTCGCCATAGACCTTGTTCGTCGAAGCGAAGATGAGCGGCGCCGGCTCCGGCCGTGCCCGCAGGGCCTCGAGCAGCGCGAGCGTCGCCTTCACGTTGATCTCGAAATCCGAGACCGGGTCGACGAGGCTCGTCGTGACGGCGACCTGCGCGGCCATGTGGAACACGGCGGAAGCGTCCCGGGCCGCGGCGGCAAGCTCGGTGTCGGAGCGCACGTCCGCGATCACGGCCGAGATGCGCCGGGGATGACGCTCCGTCAGCCAGGCGAGGTTGCGGTCGACGCCCGGGCGGGCGAGCGCGTCGTAGACGAGCACGTCGTGCCCGTCGCGCGCGAGCCGGTCGGCGAGGTTGGATCCGATGAAGCCGGCGCCACCCGTGACCAGGATCGGGCGGCGGCCGACGAGTGCGGGAGACGGGCTCATGCCACGAGACCTCGGGCCTCGAGCTCCTTGCGGGCTTCGCCGACGCGGTCATGGGCCTGCTGCAAGGCCACCCATTGCGCGAGTTCCGCGAGCCCTTCCGAGAAGTCCTTGCGAGGAGCGTAGCCGAGCTCGGTCTGCGCCTTCGTGATATCGGGGATGTTGTGACGGATATCGCCGGCCCGCGCCTTGCCGGCGATCTCCGGCGTGAGGTCCGGGCGGCCCATGGCCTCGGCGAGAAGCTCCGCTACCTCCTGGACCGTGCGGTCGACGCCGCTGCCGATATTGAAGACCTGTCCGGCCGCCTGCGGCCGGTCGAGCGCCAGCAGGAATGCCTGGGCCACGTCCTCGACATGCACGAAGTCGCGGCGCTGCTGGCCGTCTTCGAAGATGACCGGGCGATTGCCGTTATGGATGCGCGAGGCGAAGATCGCGAGGACGCCCGTATACGGATTGGAGAGCGCCTGACCGGGCCCGTAGGCGTTCCAAAGCCGCAGCGCGACGCCCTCCATCCCGTAATAGGGTGCGAGCGTCAGCGTGAGGCACTCCTGGACGTGCTTGGTGATGGCATAGACCGAGGCGAGGGTCGGACGCTTGGTTTCCGGCGTCGGCACCGGGCGCATCGGCCGGCCTTTCGCATCCGGCGGATCCCACGGCGCGCCTGCATTCGGCTGCCGGATCGCGTCCTCGACAAGCTCGCCGTCGACGGTGCGGTACAGGCCCTCGCCGTAGATGCTCATCGACGAGGCGACGACGACGCGCTTTACCGGCTTCGCGATCAGTTCCTGAAACAGCACCGCGGTGCCGAGATCGTTGACCGACACGTACCGG
Organism: uncultured Enterovirga sp.; assembly: GCA_964251455.1. Taxonomy (GTDB): domain Bacteria; phylum Pseudomonadota; class Alphaproteobacteria; order Rhizobiales; family Beijerinckiaceae; genus Enterovirga. The sequence goes on along the minus strand of CAXUKK010000155.1, from coordinate 4,579 downwards.
TCGACCGCATACATGCTCTGCCCGACGCCCACCTCGGCCGCGAGATGCACGACCTTGTCGACGCCCTGGATCGCTGCGCGAACGGCCGTGTCTTCACGGACGTCGCCAATGATCAGTTTGGCGCGCGGATCCAGCCCATCCGGCTCCGCCTTGCCGCCGTGGACCTGCTCAATGAGGCTATCCAGGATGACCACGCGGTCACCGCGGTCAAGCAGGGCGCGCGAGACGTAGCGGCCGATGAAACCTGCGCCGCCGGTAATGAGGATCGTCTCTGCCACGTCTGTTCTCAACCTCTGCGTTCGCGTTCTTCGTTCAGCCGCCGGCCTGTCCGGGGGCGCTTCTCGCCGCCTCAGGCCGATGACCTCTGAGGGTCGGATACCCCAGCTCAGCGCGCCAACAAAGCAGGTTCTTTGTAGAAGATAAAGACTCTATTCCTTTCGCCATTAATCCGACGGCCGGGCATTCAGCCCTGGATCGCTGGCCAACAACCGCCGCAAGCAGGCGGAATAGCGCTCCGCTGCCGCGCCAAGCCGGGTGGTTTCGTCCGGATTGGCCGAAGAGGCGAGCGCGTCTCGATAGTAGCCGAGCTGAAAAGCCGGATAGCACAGCGTCATAAAGCGTACATGCCCGCGAGAAACGGCAAAACCACTCCCTTGTTCGATCACAGCGATCACATCCTGTTGTTCTGCGGCCGACAGCCCGTACTCGGCACATGCACCTGCGATGTCCCAGGCGACGTCCTGGCAGCCGACGAGATCGTGGCCGACGTGGTGGTCGATCGCATCCGTCTTCAGGATGTCCCCGCCCGCGAGAACGAGCCATTCCCAGGCGTGCAGGCGGTTGTCGGTGATGACCCTGCGCGCATCTGCGTCCAGCCCTGGCAGGCAAGGGCGCCAGGCTTCAAGGCCTTGAGCGGCATGCGCACCGAACTCCTCCTCTACGTTGACGCGCAGCATCTCGAGAAGCTGCCCGGCGGACGCCCCCCGGTCCGGCGGGGCGGGAAAGCCCCGCGCGCGAAAGCCGAGATATTGCCCGAGGCGTGCCAGGAAGCGCGCGCGATCCGGGCCAAAGGGGTCCAGGGCAGTCGCGTTCTCCTGCCACCGCTCGACGATGAAGCCGTGCCGGAATGCGAGCGGCCGGGGACTGAACCCGGCCTCCCCGAGCGCTTGGGCGAGCTCGAATTTCTCCAGACCCGTTCGGCCGAGTCCTGCGAACTTCAGGTGCCAGGTTCCTGAAGCCGTCTCGACCAGGAACTTGCGTCGCTCCTGCCAGGGATGGACGGGAGGCCAATCGGCAGGGTCTCCGGGCAGCAACCCACGCCAGACCCCGCCGGAGATGTCCTTCACCGCGCCCGTCGGCTCGCCGATGAGGTCGGTCACCCAGGACGCCAGGTGTCGGCGGTCGTCGGAGGCCAATGCGAGATCGTCGAAGGACCTCACGTGGGTTCGTGTCGTTTTCCAGAAATGCTGTGCCTCGACGCTCGCCCTCGACCCGGGGCCGTTGCCGTGGCTCGGGAAGACATGGATGCGGTCCGGCGTGACACCTTGCGCTGCCGCCGCGTCCGCGACCGCCACGATCGACGAGCCGGATAGGCCAGGCCCTTCGTCGACGATGGCTAGTTCCGCGTCCGGGCGGAGGCTGAGCCTGTTGCCATCGGCCCAGGCCAGCTTGCGATCGAATGGATGGCCCGTCGGGCGCACGGTGGCGGGGCAGGGCGCACAGAGGGCAGCCGCGACCATGGCCGCGAGCGTCGTTCCGATCGACCGGATGCCGACCACATCCACAGTTCGCCCGGCGAGCGGCGATGCCGCCTCGTAATAGCTCTCCGGATAGAGGGCGTAATGCCCGAAGCCTTCCGGCAGCTTGATTGTCAGCGTCTCTCGGGAAGCGATCTCGTCGAGCCGGGCGAGGGCCGACGACGTTAAATCCGGCTGCCGCTCATCCCCGGACCATGACCGGCCAACCTGGCGGGCAAGCGCCAGGACTAGGTCCATGGCGCGATCCACCTCGATCGAGCATCCGTCGTACCCGCCACGAGCCTCGAAGGCTCGATCGGCGATCCCCTGCGCGAGCTCTCCGGCCTCGATCAGGGCCGCGACGAGCCAACCGTGGCCGACGATCCACGGCTTATCTCGGGCGGCCTCGTCGAGATAGTGCCGGACCCTGTCGAGCTTTGCCTGCCCAGTCTCGCGGCGTACCGCGTCGCCATAGACCAGCATTCAGGTCACGGGCTGGAGGTGGCGGTACGCGATGGCCTTGAACGCATCGAAGGAGGGAATCTCCCAACCGGCGCGATTCTCGCGGGCGAAGCGGGCGAGCCACTCCGTCCAGGCATGATACTGCGCCGGCGAAGGCGAGATCAGGCCGCGACGCGTCTTCGCGAGCTCCAGAGCTCCGAGCGGCTCGTGGCCCTGGCTGACGAGGACGCACAAAGCGAGCGTGGCGGAGCGCCCGATGCCATGCTCGCAATGGACGAGCACGCGCTCGCCCCGGTCCAGAAAGGGCCGGACAAAAGCCACTCCATCCTCCAGCATCGGCTGGCTGACCCCGTGATGGTCGTCCGTCGGCAGGTGGAGGAGCGTGACGCCGTGGTGACGAAGGACCTTCTCGTCATCCCGATCTTCGCTCCGCAGATCGACGATCGCCCGGACAGTATGCTCGCGGGCCAGCGCCTCCGCGCGCTCAGTCGGAAAGCGCCCGCCGACCGCCAGGGTATCGGTGAGCCAGGAGAGGTTCGGCGTCCAGGCGTCGGAAGATCGGTCGCGTTGGGGCACGAACCCCGACAACAGGTCTGGTCCGAAGGGTCAAGCTCTCCTATATGCAGTCCAGCGCTTCGCAGGCGCCCTCGTCGAGACGGCAGCAGGCTTGGCGCGAACCCCTTCAAGGTTGACATCACGCGGGCCCGTAGCTAACGCAACGCTGTCAATCGAGCTTTTCGAGAGTCTCGCGGCGCTTCCCAGGAAGTCGTCGTGGCGCTCCTTTTGGCGATGACGAGACGCCAGCGGCGTCGATTTTTATCGAGCGTCGGCACGGTCGGCGCGAGGAGAGGCGGACGTGGCCCGTATCGCAGGCGTCAATATCCCAACGAACAAGCGCGTCGTGATCGCGCTCCAGTACATCCATGGCATCGGCCAGAAGAAGGCCGAGGAGATCGTGGAAAAGGTCTCGATCCAGCCGGAGCGCCGCGTCAACCAGCTGAGCGACGCCGAGGTCCTGCAGATCCGCGAGACGATCGACCGCGACTACATCGTCGAGGGCGACCTTCGTCGCGAAGTCTCGATGAACATCAAGCGTTTGATGGATCTCGGCGCGTATCGCGGCCTGCGCCATCGCCGGAACCTTCCGGTCCGCGGCCAGCGCACGCACACGAATGCCCGCACCCGCAAGGGCAAGTCGAAGCCGATCGCCGGCAAGAAGAAGTAAGCCTCGGCGCGCTCTGCGCGCTGCGGATGTTCTCTCGGGCTTGACCCGAGGGTTCGGCGGACGGGTCAGACCGTCCTGCCGGAATGGTCGGGCAAACCCCGGCCGCGAGAAGAGCCGGAGCCGTGTGCGTCCGGCTGATCACCTCCACATCCCGAGCGCCTGGCATGACGGGCGCGCCTGAAGGATCATCAAGATGGCCAAAGAGGCAACACGCGTTAAGAAGCGCGAACGCAAGAACATCGTGTCCGGCGTCGCCCATGTGCACGCTTCGTTCAACAACACGCTGATCACGATCACGGACGCGCAGGGAAACACGATTTCCTGGTCGTCGGCCGGATCGATGGGCTTCAAGGGCTCGCGCAAGTCGACCCCGTACGCCGCCCAGGTCGCGGCCGAGGATGCCGCCCGCAAGGCATCCGAGCACGGCATGCGCACGCTCGAGGTCGAGGTTTCCGGCCCGGGTTCGGGACGTGAATCGGCGCTCCGCGCCCTTCAGGCCACCGGCTTCACGGTGACCTCGATCCGGGACGTGACCCCGATCCCGCATAACGGGTGCCGCCCGCGCAAGCGCCGCCGCGTCTGATGTCCGGGGCGCTCTTCGCCCCGCTCAACTGCTGAAGACTTTGGCGGGGCCGGCATTTTGCCGTTGCCCCGCGTCCGCCGTCCGAAGGGAAGTGCCGTGATACAGAAGAACTGGAAAGAGCTGACGAGGCCGGACAAGCTCCAGGTTGCGCAGGGCGACGACCCGCGCCGTGTCGCCACGATCGTCGCGAGCCCGCTGGAGCGCGGCTTCGGCACCACCCTCGGCAACGCGCTGCGCCGCGTGCTCCTGTCCTCGCTCCAGGGCGCGGCCGTCACGTCCGTCCAGATCGACGGCGTGCTGCACGAGTTCTCGTCCATTCCGGGCGTGCGCGAAGACGTCACCGACATCGTCCTGAACATCAAGACCATCGCGATCCGCATGCAGGGCGACGGTCCGAAGCGCATCACGCTCCGCAAGACCGGCCCGGGCACGGTCACGGCCGGCGATATCGCCACGACCGGCGACATCCACGTCCTGAACCCCGAACTCATCCTGTGCACGCTGGACGAGGGCGCCGAGATCCGCATGGAGTTCACGGTCACGACCGGCAAGGGCTACGTCCCGGCCGAGCGC
>CAXUKK010000154.1:6453-7154 GCA_964251455.1 uncultured Enterovirga sp. | reverse complement strand
ATTCGCTTGACTTGACACCTTCGTAGGGGGAGGCGCATTCGGGGGCAGGGGTCAAATTGAATTGGAAGTACTTTCAGATGAGCAATTCCGAAGCCGCTGCCGAGCTCAACTACGTCGAGCTCACTGCGGATGTCGTCGCTGCCTACGTTGCGCATAACGCGGTTCAGAAGAACGACATCGGGGGCCTCATCGCCTCGGTTCATGCATCTCTGGTCGGCCTCAGTCATCCGGCTGCTCCGGCACAGGCCGAGCGTCCTGTCCCGCCTGTCTCGGTCAAGAAGTCGATCGGCGACGACTTCATCATCAGCATGGAAGACGGGCGTCGCTACAAGTCGCTGAAGCGTCATCTCAGCGGCCGCGGCCTGACGCCTGAGCAGTACCGCGAGAAGTGGGGTCTGCCGATCGATTACCCGATGGTTGCGCCGAGCTATGCGCGGCAGCGCTCGGAGCTCGCGAAGTCGATGGGTCTCGGCCGGCAGCGCCGCACCGAGGCGGCCGCCCCGGAGCCGCGCGCCAAGGCTGGCCGCCGCGGCAAAGGCGCCGCGTAGGTCCGGATCTGCGGGCCGGCGGGGCGCAAACCCCGCCGCTCGAGATCAGGCCCGTGCCGCCCTATCGCGAGAAGACGGATGCAGCCGGCTCGTACAATGCGGGCACGCCGGACGGCTCGCGTCCCGGAATCTTTTATTACAACAGCTATGATC
>CAXUKK010000154.1:0-6443 GCA_964251455.1 uncultured Enterovirga sp. | reverse complement strand
CGCCGCACCGAGGAGGCCGCTGCCTCCCCCGAGCCGCGCGCCAAGCCCGTTCGCCGCGGCAAGACCGCGGCGTAAGTCGCCTTCCGGAGGCGGGGCGTCGAGCCCCGCCGCCGGATATCAGGCTGCCCGGGTCGCCTCGAAGGCGGGAACCTGCGCGGCGAAGCGGTCGAGCCAGGCGACGAGCGCCGGGTGCGACGTGCGCCACTCGCCGCCGAAGCGCAGATCGAGATAGCCCAGCGCACAGGCCTGCGCGACGTGCCCGATATGGATCGTCTCCGCGGGCCCGGCATGCGCCTCGCTCAGGTGAGCGAGAGCGCGGGACACCTTTCCGGCCTGCATGTCGACCCAGGTTTGGACCCGGCTTTCGGCCGGACGGTAACGGCCCTCGTAGACCTGCAGCAGCGCGGCATCGAGCAACCCGTCCGCAAGCGCCTGGTGCCGGAGGACGGGGAAGCGCGCCTCGCCCGTCGGGATTAGCCGTCCGCCGCCGAGGTGGTCGAGATACTCAACGATCACGCGGGAATCGTAGAAGGTCTCTCCGGCCTCGTTGGTCAGCGCCGGGATCTTGCCGAGCGGATTGATCTCGCGGATGTCGCTCGCCGGATCCCCCGTATCCGTCTGCCTGAGGTCGAGCTTGTCCGTGAGACCGGCGAGATCGGCCGCGATGCGCACCTTGCGTGCGTAGGGCGAGGCCGGCGAGTAGCGCAGCACCAACATACCGTGAAGTCCTCCCGAGTGCCCGGCGGACATCATGCGGCCGCGCCGGAGCCCGCCAGCCTCTCGCACCGAAACGCCCCGTAGTCACGCCGGGCGAGGCGTTCCGCGAAGGCCGGCAGCAGCAGCCCTGCCTCCTCGGCGAGGTGCCAGGGCGGGTTCACGACCAGGAGCCCGCACCCGGCGAGCCGAATGCCGTTCGGCTGATCGACGAGGAGCTCGAGCCGCAGCATGTCGCGCGCCGTCGCGGCGGCGGCCTCGGCCACGAAGGACTCGACCTCGCGAGGGTCCTTGATCGGGTACCAGAAGGCGACGATGCCGGTCGGCCAGCGCTTCACGGCGTCGGACAGGCGCGAAGCCGCGCGGGCGAGTTCGCCCGGCTCCTCGTAGGGCGGATCGATCAGGACGAGGCCGCGCCGCTCCTTCGGGGGGATGAGGCCGCGCAGCGCGATCCAGCCATCCATGCGCATCACCTTGGCGTTGTGCACCTCGTTGAAGCGCTCGGTCAGGAGCGCACCGTCCTCGGGATGTTGCTCGACGAAGACGGCGCGGTCGGCGGGCCGGAGAAGCTCGCGGATGATGGCCGGCGAACCGGGATAGACCGTTTCGCCGTAGCGCGCCCGGACGCCCGCCACCACGTCGCGATAGGGTGCGAGAAGCGCCTCGACCTCCGGGCCGAACGGCTCGACCAGGCGCCTGATCCCCGCATGCCATTCGAGGGTGCGGCCGGCCTCGTCGCCTTCGAGGTCGTACCGGCCGATGCCCGCATGCGTGTCGATCGCCCGGAAGGGCGTCTCCTTCTGCCGCAGATGCACGAGGATGCGCGTGAGCAGCGCGTGCTTCATCACGTCGGCGAAGTTCCCGGCGTGGAAGGCGTGGCGATAGTTCATCGGAGCCGCATGACTGAATCGTGAAAGGGGGCCGGGGACCCGGCTCCCGGCCCGGATGTTTCCGAACGAGAGGGAGAGGACCGTCTCGTGCGGACCGTTCCCTGCCGCCGCAGATGCAGTCAAGGAGCAAGACCGATGGCAAAGGAGCTGAAGCCCGGCGACAAGGTCGCCTGGGACACGAGCCAGGGCGAGACGCAGGGCAAGGTGGTCAAGAAGCAGACCACGCCGACCATGATCAAGACGCACAAGGTGGCGGCCTCGAAGGACAACCCCGAATACATCGTCAAGAGCGACAAATCCGGCAAGATCGCCGCACACAAGCCGACCGAGCTGCGCAAGAAGTCCGGCTGACCGCTTGGTAGCGGAGGGAGCCGCCGCTCCTAGTACGCGACCGCGCGGGTCGCTCCCGGCTCCGCCACCGCGACCCCCGAGCCCATGTATTCGGACAGCTTGTTGCGGAGCGTCCTGATCGAGATGCCGAGGATCTTGGCCGCATGCGTGCGGTTACCCAGGCAATGGTCAAGGGTGTCGAGGATCAGGTCCTGTTCCACGGCCGCGACGGTGCGGCCCACGAGGCCGCGCGTGACCGCCTCGGCGGTCTGGGCGGCGCGATCCGCCGCAGATGCGGTCTCGCCGAGGGCCTCGCCGTCGGGCGCGCGGATGTCCTCGGCCTCGATCAGCTCGCCCGTGGCGAGCAGCACTGCCCGGTGCATGGTGTTCTCGAGCTCGCGGACGTTCCCGCGCCAGACGCCGCGCGCCATGAGCCGCTTCGCCTCGAGCGAGAGCGTACGGGCGGGCAACCCGTTGAATTCGGCGTAGCGCTTGCCGAAGAAGGTCGCGAGCTCCAGCACGTCGGACGGTCTGTCGCGCAAGGCCGGGATGCGGACGTTCACGACGTTGAGCCGAAACAGGAGGTCCTCGCGGAACGTCCCCTTCCGGACCTCCTCTGCCAGGTTGCGGTTCGAGGTGGCGATCACTCGGATATCGACCTTCACGGGCTGAGACCCGCCGACGCGGTCGATCAGGCGCTCCTGCAGGGCCCGCAGCAGCTTCGCCTGCAGCCGCACCTCCATCTCCGAGATCTCGTCGAGCAGGAGCGTGCCGCCATGCGCCTCCTCGAACTTGCCGATCCGGCGTGCGACCGCCCCCGTGAACGCGCCCTTCTCGTGGCCGAAGAGCTCGGATTCGAGGAGGTTGTCCGGGATCGCGGCGCAGTTGACGGACACGAAGGGCTTGTCGCGGCGGCCCGACTTCGCGTGGATGTGGCGCGCCATCACCTCCTTGCCGGTCCCGCTCTCGCCCGTGATCAGCACGGAGGCTTCCGACCGGGCAACCTGCTCGGCGAGCTTGACGACCTTCTCCATCGCGGGGTCGCGCCAGATGAAGGAGCGGTTGTCGGCCGCGACCGCCTCGAGCACGGCCGCGATCAGCTCCGGATCGGGCGGCAGCGGGATGTATTCCTTCGCGCCGGCCTGGATGGCCGCGACCGCCGAGCGCGCATCCGTTCCGGTGCCGCAGGCGACGACCGGCGTGCGGATCCGTTCCGCATCGAGGGCCGTCACGAGTTCGCGGATCGGGAGCGAGACCTCGATCATCACGAGATCCGCGCCGCGGGTACGCAGCACGGCCATGCCCTGGGCGACGCTGTCGGCCTGGCTGACGGCGGCGCCGCGGTTGATCGCGATCTTCGACGCCGTAACGAGTTCGCCCGACAGGCGGCCGATGATGAGAAGTCGCATCGCTTGCTATCCGTTCGCTGCCGGGCTCACGCGCCCGGCCTGACGATTTCGGTCATGGTGACGCCGAGCCGCTCCTCGACGAGCACCACCTCGCCGCGGGCGACCAGGCGGTCGTTCACGAAGATGTCGATCGGCTCGCCGACCTTGCGGTCCAGCTCGAGGATGACGCCGGGCCCGATGCTGAGGAGGTCCCCGACGGGAACCCGCACATGGCCGAGCACCGCCGAGAGCGTCACGGGGACGTGCAGGATCTGCGCAAGGTCGGCCGGGTCGCGGGGGGCAGGATTGTCCGCTCCGCCGCGCCCGGCCCCGAAAGCGACGTCGCCTTCGTTGAGCTGCGGAAGCGGAACGTCCGTTGAAGTTGCCATCAAGATGCCGTCCCGTGTTCATCGTCGCGACCGAGCTCGGGTCCGCTCGCGGCCGCCACCGCGCTCTCGATCGCGCGCTCGAAACTCGCCCGATCGCGCGCAACCCCACCCTCGGCCCATTCCAGGCGGACGTCGCCCGGCCCGAGCTCCTCGTCACCGATGACGATGATGCGGCCCTCGAACCCGTGCTCGCGGCTCATGCGGCGCAGCAGAGCTTCGCTGTCGTCGATCAGCAGGGTGCTCACCCGTGCCACCAGGTGAGGCACGCCCCGCAGGTGCCGGAACGCCTCTCTGCCGGCCTCCGCCACGGCCGCGAGCGGCTGCCCCGCCAAGGCGGAGCCCGCGAGGCGCCGTGCGAGCGCGTCGAAAAACGCAAGCGCCTCCGCCTCGACGGCCTCGATCGCGGCGTCGAGCGCCGAAAATTGCCTGGAGGCCTCGGCTGACAGGCGCTCCATCGCTTCGGCGAGCCGGCGTTTGCTCTCGTCCGCGCCTTGGCGGAGCCCCTCCTGGATGCCGGTCTGATAGGCGTGGCGGACGGCCTCGGCCTGGACGGCCTGCTCCGCGGCGTCGCGCTCGACGGTCTCCTCCGACGTCGGGCCGCGGAAATCTTCGCCGAACAGGAATTTGCGTGCTGCCGACATCAGCTCTGCGCCATCCAGCTGCGCAGCACGGCCGCCGCCTGTTTCGGATTGCCTTCTGCGAGATCGTTGATGCGCACGACCTGATGCGAGTTCTGCAGGGAGTTCAGCGCGAGGACCCCGAGGTTGTCCGGGCCGGGCTGCGGCAGCGCGAGATTGACCCCATCCCCGGCGATCGCGAGCGGCTGCTGGCTCGTGACCAGGAGGGCCGATGCGGGCGCCACGATCTGCTTCACCATGGGCCGCACCACGAGAAGCAGCACGACGAGCACGAGAAGCGAGATGATGCCGAGCTCGGCCCAGTGCAGGATGTCCTCCTTGGTCGGGTTTAGCAGGGACGCGAGAAGAGAAGGTTTTTCGCCATCCCCGACCTGCGGGCTCTCCGCGAAAGGCAGGTTCACGACCTCCACTTGGTCGCCGCGCTCCTTGTTGAACCCGACGGCGGTGCGCACCAGGGCCGCGATCCGGTCGAGATCCTCCTTGCCGCGGGGCTGGTAGGTGTTCTCGCCGGCCGGGCCGCGCTGGTAGATGCCGTCCACCAGCACCGCGACCGACAGGCGTTTCAGCCGCCCGGCCTGCTGCACCTCCGTTCGGGTGATCTTGGAGATCTCGTAATTGACCGTCTCCTCGTTCTTGGTCGACTGGTCCTTGGGCTGCAGCGCGGCAGGCGGGTTGTCCTTCGCGCCGGGCAACTCGTTGCCGACGCTGACCTGGCCGTCATTGTTCGTGGTCACCGTATTCTCGCCGCGGGTCTGCGTGGAGCGGACAACCCGGCTTTCCGGGTCGAAGCTCTCGGACCGGCTCTCGACCCGCGCGAGGTCGATTTCGGCCGCGACCTGCACGCGCGAGCGGCCGATCCCGACGATCCCGGCCACGATCTCCTCGACCTGCGCCCTGAGCCGGCGCTCGATGCCGACGCGCTTCTCCTCGCTGTCAGCGCTGCCCTGTCCGGTCTCGCCGCCCGTGCCACCGCCATTCGCCAGGAGCCGGCCGCGCTCGTCGACGATCGAGACGTTCTCCGGCGTGAGGCCCTCGACGGCGGACGCCACGAGGTGCCGGATGGCCTGGACCTGCTCGTTGCCGAGTTCGCCGCGCAGCTTCACCACGATGGAGGCGCGGGCTGCCTCCTTGTCGCGGGCGAACAGGCGGCGCTCGGGAAGGGCGAGATGCACGCGGGCCGCCTGCACCCGGCCGATCGTCCGGATGGTGCGCGACAGCTCGCCTTCGAGCGCCCGCAGATGATTGATGTTCTGGACAAAGCTCGTGGTCGAGAAGGCGTCGCCCTTGTCGAAGATCTCGTAGCCGACGCCGCCGCCGGACGGGAGCCCCTTGCCGGCAAGCTCCATGCGGACCTTCGCGATGTCGGCCTTCGGCACCAGCACCGTCTGGCCGTCGTCGCGGGTCTCGTAGCGGATGCCCCGCGTTTCGAGATCGCGGGCGATCGTGCTGGCATCGCCCCCTTGGAGGTCCGTGAACAGGACGCCCATGGTCGGCTGCGACACGCGCATGATCACGAAGGCGAAAAAGCCGACGAGCGCCAGCGTGACCGCGCCCATGGCGGCCAGCCGTGCCGGACCAAATCGTGTCAGGAGCTCTACGACGCCGCCCAAAGCTGAACCCGAAACTCTGCCGGCGCGACATGCGCCTTACCCGGCAAAGATTTCCCAGTCCGTGGTTAGCGTCGGGTTAAGCCGAGCGATAATCGGGTCGGCGAAGCCTATTGGCGGTAATGCTGGATGCGGGTCGTACGCAGCCCCGCGAGGCCATGCTCGTCGATGGATTGCTGCCAGCTGAGGAATTCCTCGACCGTCAAGGTGTAGCGGTTGCAGGCCTCTTCGAGGCTCAACAATCCGCCGCGCACGGCGGCGACCACCTCAGCCTTGCGGCGGATCACCCACCGACGAGTATTCGTGGGTGGAAGGTCAGCAATGGTCAGCGGAGACCCGTCTGGACCGATGACATATTTGACGCGCGGTCGTAATGGCTCGGTCATTTTACGCTCACACACACTTACACTGACCACTTGTACTGAACCTACGCAGCTGCGCTTAAGATTTACTGAAGCGAATCACCCGATTGCCACATTTACGCCGC
>CAXUKK010000153.1:0-7156 GCA_964251455.1 uncultured Enterovirga sp. | reverse complement strand
TGCCGCCGGTGAGCGAGCCCGTCGTGCCCGGCGCGTAGCCGGTGCCCGTCGTGCCGCCCATCTGGTCGGCGCCGGCATAGCGGCCGCCCCAGCCTTCCTGGCGCCAGCTCGACTCGCGCTCGTCGAGGTTCACGGTGCCCTCGTCGTCGAGGATGTCCGTCACGGCGGCCATGCGGGTGTCGTCCGAGCGTACCGTCACGAGCGTGCCGCCGCGGCTGATGCCTTCGGCGTAGCTGTGGGCGTGGGTCTCGTCGACACCGGCGCCGGTGAGCGCACCGATGACGCCGCCCGTCGCCGCACCGGCGCCTGCGCCGACGAGCGTCGAGGCGAGCCAGCCGGCCGCCACGACCGGGCCGAGGCCCGGGATCGCCAGCATGCCGAGGCCGGCGAGAAGGCCGGCGCCGCCGCCGAGCAGCGTGCCGACGCTGGCGCCGGTTCCGGTGCCCTTCTCGGCTCCGTCATGGTCATGGTCCTTGTCCGCATGGGCGGTGGTCTGCCCGGCGGTCGTGTAGCTGTCGCGCTTCGTGGCGTCGTTCGACACGATGCTGATGTCGGAATGCGGCACGCCCGCCGCCTCGAGCCGAACGACGGCCTTCTCTGCGTCGCTGTAGCGATCGAACATCGCCGTCACTGTTCTGGTTGCCATGTCAGGTATCCTTGGAAAGAGGGTTGTCGCCGCCTCGCAGCGGCACGATCGGGCCGGCCCCGGAGGGCCGCCGCCTTACTGGGCGGAGATGTTGCCCTTGTAGTCGAAGCCGACCGCGACGCTCTTGCCGTCCCGCATCGCCTTGCCGCGCCACACGCCCTGGTCGTCCTTCTTCAGGTCGGTGACCGTCTTCAGCCCCGCGCCTTCGAGCCGGGACTTGGCCTGGCCTTCGGTGAAGGAATTGGCGCCCTTCTCGAGCGCCGAGGCGGCGACGAACTGCGCCTGGCCGGAGGCGTTCACGCTGGAAGGCGCATTGCCGCCCGTGTTCACGGCCGGGTTGGACGAGCCTGTCGGCGTGCCGGCGGCCGGGGATGCCGGTGCCGTGCGGGCGGGAGCACCCGGTGACATGGGGGCCGGAGCCGTGGTCTGCGCGAGAACAGGACCTGCGATGAGCGCGGCAACTGCCGCCGTGATGACAAGTCTCAAATCAACCTCCGATGCTGGATGCCCAAGCACGCGGCAGAATTCATGCCTGCCGGTTGGGCATTGTGCTTCCGTGGCAGGCTAAGGAGCCGACCCGGCCAACGTTCCCGACCGGACTCGGCGCCGCTTAATCCTTGGAACTACGGGCGGGTATGGGCTGCCGAGATCGCCGAGATGGGCCGGGAACTCGGCCGTCTTGGCCTCGTTGGGTGCCCATTGCCGCACACGAAAGCGGCGCATGAGGAGATCACCGATGACGAAGACCATGTTGATAGCCGCCGCCCTCGTGGCCGGCATTTCGACCGGCGCGTTGGCGCAGGGCACCGTTCCGGGCGCGCGCAGCGGTGCGGCTTCCGGGGCCGATACGGGCGCAGCGGTCGGCGGGCCGGTCGGCGGCGCGGTTGGCGGCATTGTCGGCGGTGCAGTCGGCGCGGCGACCGGTACGGTCGGCGGCATCCTGGGCGTCGAGACGCGCCCGCGCTTCCGCACCTATGTCGAAGGCCGCCGCGTGCCGTCCTACCGCTACACGGACGACGTCCGCGTCGGTGCGGTGCTGCCGTCGTCCGGCGTGACCTATTACGAAGTGCCGGCCGAGTACGGCGTGCGCGAGTACCGCTACACGGTGGTGAACGACCGCACCGTGCTGGTCGATCCGCGCACCAACCGGGTCGTCGAAGTCATCGACTAACCAAGCGCATCGCCGGGTCGCCCTCAGGCGGCCCGGCTCTCTGCCTCGCGCGCTCGTGGGGCGAGTTCGCGGACCACGGCGAGCGTGGACATGACGTCCTCCCGCGTCGTGCCGGTCGCCCCGGCCTGGAAGCGGATGACGAAGCGGCCCGCGTGCGTCGTCTGCGTCAGGTAGATTCGCCCATCGGCGTTGATCGCCTCGACCAGCCGAGCATTGAGGCGGTCACGCTCCTCCTCCGACGTGCCGGCAGGTGCGTGCCGGAAGGTGAAGAGCGACAGGATCGGCTCCGTCACGATCGCGAACCCGGGTTCCCGGCGGATCGCCTCCGCCAGCTCGCGCGACCAGGCGATATGGTTGCGGATCATCCCGCGCAGCGCCTCGACGCCGTAGGAGCGGATCACGAACCACAGTTTCAGCGCCCGGAAGCGCCGACCGAGCGGCACCGACCATTCATTGTAATCGACGAATCCCTCCGCCCCGAGCGTGCGCAGGAAGGGCGGCCGGATCCCGAGCGTGTCGGTCAGCGCCTTCGGGTCGCGGATGAAGTGGGCCGAGCAGTCGAAGTTCGTGAACAGCCACTTGTGTGGGTTGAACACGAAGCTGTCGGCCAGTTCCGCCCCCCGCATCAGGTCGCGGTGCTCCGGACAGATCATGGCGGAGCCCGCCCAGGCAGCGTCGACGTGGAGGAAGATGTCGTGCCGCCGGGCGATGGCGGCCACGGCCGCGATGTCGTCGCAGGCGCCGATCGACGTCCCGCCGAGCGCGGCGACGATCGCGGCGGGCTTCAGGCCGGCCGCGATATCCGCCTCGACCGCTTGTGCCAGCGCCGCGACGTCCATGCCGAAAAGCGGTCCCGCCGTCGGGATGCGGACGAGGTTCCTGTCGCCGTACCCGGCGATGCGGACCGCCTTGTCGACGGAGGAATGGACCTGGGCGGACGCATAGACCCGCAGCGGCCGCTGGCCGAACAGGCCCTCGCTGTTGCCGGCGTGGCCAAGCGCCCGCTCCCGCGCCGTGAGCAGCGCCGCCAGCGTCGCGGTCGAGGCGGAGTCCTGGATCACCCCGGAGAACGTGTCCGGCAGGCCGATCATGGCGCGAAGCCAGTCGAGCATGCGGGTCTCGAGCTCAGTCGCGGCCGGCGACGTCTGCCACAGCATGCACTGCGCGGCGATCGCCGCGGTGATCTGCTCGGCGACGATCGAGGGCGGAGAGGCGTTGGCCGGGAAATAGGCGAAGAAGCGCGGATGCTGCCAATGCGTCATGCCGGGCAGGATGACCCGGTCGAGATCGGCGAAGATCGCGTCCATGGGCTCACCCTCGTCCGGCGGCGCATCCGGAATCTGCCGAAAGACCTGCCCCGGCTCCACCTGGGCCCGCACCGGCCGCTCGCCGACATTATCGAGGTAGTCCGCCGACCAATCCGCAGCCTGGTGCGACCAGCGGCGAAACTCTGTGATGTCCAAGGGCCCGTCCTTCGCCTCTTCCGCCCGGAGGCGGCGAGCGGTTCGTAGAGTGCTAAGCGGGGCGAGGGAAGCCGTCATCCCGCCCTGCGCATGCCGGGGCTGTCCGCCGTATGCCCCGCATGCGTCGCCCGCTGCTATAGAGGTGACCTCCCCCCGGATTCGGTGCCGTGCCCACCCCTTCCCCGATCGCGCCGAGCGCACACGACACCTCCGCCGCGCCGGTGCTCAGCGACGAGCCGCTGCGCGGCATCGTGCTCATCGTCGCCGCGATGGCGCTGTTCTCCCTCTCGGATGCGATCGCGAAGCACCTCGCCGCGTTACTCCCGGCGATAGAGATCGCGTGGCTGCGCTGGGTCGGGTTCGTGGTGATCATGGCGCCCATCGTCTTGCACTCGGGCGGCAAGACGCTGCGGTCGCGAGCGCCGGTCCTGCAGGTCGCCCGCACATTGGGACTGCTCGGCTCCGCGCTGTTCTTCATCGCGGGGCTCGCCTACCTGCCGCTCGCCAGCGCCGCGGCGATCGCCTTCGTGGCCCCGCTCCTCGTGACCGCGCTCTCGATCCCGCTTCTCGGGGAGACGGTCGGGATCCGGCGATGGGCCGCGGTCGCAGTCGGGATGGTCGGAGTCCTGATCGTGATCCGCCCCGGCAGCGGCACGTTCGGAGCGGCTGCGCTGCTGCCGCTTCTCTCCGCGATCAGCTGGGCGTTCGGCATGATCTTCACCCGCAAGCTCGGCGGCATCGACCGGGCCTCCACGACAATGACCTATTCCGCGCTGGCGGGCCTTCTGCTGCTGAGCGCCGCCGTGCCGCTGGACTGGGCGACGCCGAGTTCGACGCAGCTCGGGCTTGCGGCCTGCATGGCACTGGCCTCCACGGCTGCGCAGTTTCTGGTGGTCACGGCGTACAGGTTCGGCCGCGCCTCCGTACTGGCGCCCGTGTCCTACAGCCAACTCCTCTGGTCCGGTATCCTGGGTGTGGTGGCGTTCGGCACCATCCCGGATGCCTGGACGCTCGTGGGTGCGGCGATCATCATGGCCAGCGGCGTTTATACCGCCCACCGCGAGCGGGTCGTCATGCGGGAGCGGCGGCTCGCCAGTGCGTAATCCCGAGCTCGACCGCTGCGAGGCTCCTTCCCGTTAACCTCTCGTCTACCTTACGAACAGATGAGCCGGCACCTGCCGAGACCTCATCGGTTCACCACCCGAGGTGCAACCATGCTGAAACGGATGAGATTCGAGGAGCCTCTGGTGGTCTGGCTTATCCCTGATCGGCACGATCTCGGCGTCCGGCGGATCTGGGACGTGCAGGAAGGCCTGGCCGCCCTGCACCGCTACGGGCTCGAGCGACTTCGTCCTGGCGGCAAACCCTGTGTGGAGTGGCGCGAGGCTGCCGCCGCACTGCTCATCGCGCGCAGACATCCAACTCCGCGCGCCCTGGAACATGCCCGTCGCGCCCTGGGCTCGGCGGCAGCGAAGGCGGACGCCCTGGCCGCGCCGGATGAACTATCTATGCTCGTGGCCCGAGGTCTCGCGTTTGCGCCCTGACTCAGCGAAGCGTCAGCGCGGAGCCGGCTGCGCAAATCGCCAGAGGTCGGTCTTCAGGCTGATCGGCCCTTGCGGCTTGAACCAGGCATTGTCCTGGATACGGGACGACGTGACGTAGAGCTTTCCGTCCGGACCCTCCGCCATCGAATCCGGCCAACGCAGTCGCTTGTCCTGGACGATCGTTGCAAGTTTCCCGTCCGGCTCGCGAAGCTTTACGGAATCGTCCTCGGGAGAGGTCACGAACAACCGGCCCTGCTTCGTCATCCAGAGTCCGTCGGCCGGAACGGTGTCGCCGTCCTTCTTCACCCGTGCCTCGAGGTCCTGCGATGACAGTTTCGTATCGCGCAGGGCCTCGGTCGGCACCGAGTAAAGCGTCCGGCTGGAGATTGCCTGCCAGTAGAGCGTTGCACCGTCGGGCGAGAGTTCGATCCCGTCGGAATTGAATGTCGGCGCACGCCCATCGGGCCGGCGCAGCACCTTGCCGTCGGTCTTTACCTGCACGCTCTTCTCGGCCTGCGTGCTCGACACCCCATCGAGCATGCGACGCACCTCGCCTGACTTCAGGTCGATGACGAGGAGAGCCCCACGTCCTGAATCCGTCAGGTAGCCCCAAGCACCGTCGGGGCTGAACCGTATGTCGTTGAGATACGTGCCCTGCGGCGCGACCTGTTCGCTGAACGGATAGGTGCGGACGACCTTGTTCGTCGCGAGGTCGATCTGGACGAGCTTCGGCCCGCCTTTCACGATCTGCTCGAGCGCAGGAGCGGCGGGGTCCAGCACCCAGAGCGAGCCACCATTCGCCACGACGCTCTGGACCGAAACCCAGTGATCCCCAGGTGAGATTTCGTCCCGCTTGGCATTGCGCCAGCTGTTCCAGCCTTCGTCCGGAAAGGGCGTGACGCGCCCATTCTTCACCTCGGCCACCGAGATGGGTGAATCCTCGGTCCAGCGAGGGAAGTTTACGAAGATGCGGCCGTCCTGCGAGACAGCAACGCCCGTGACCTGATGATCGAAGCTCGCAACGCGCTCCAGTTTCGCGGCCGGGCTTGATTGAGCGTTTGCCGGCGACGAAACCGTGGACGCAAGGAGGAATGCAGGCAGAACGAGCTGCGCGAGCGGAAAAGCTTTGGTCATGGGAGGTCCGGAGGGCGACTTGCGGGGCTGACCGCACAACCCGATCGGGAGCCCCACCGTTCCGGGCAGGCACTCTGCGCGAAACACCGCGGCGGACGCCGAGTTCAGCGCCCGTTCTCAGGGCCTTGGCGTGCAGACAAGGGTCAAGCTTGATGTAGCCCGGCCGATCCTCGTTGAAGGTGCCGGACAGCATGACAGTGTCGCCGACCTTCCAGTCGTCGGGCGTGTAGGTCACGCAGAGCACGCGCGGGTTTGGCGGGCCGCACATCCCGAGAAGCGCGACCGCGTCGGTCGTGCCGACAAACGCGAGGCGCCCGACCAGCTGAAGCGTGAAGTAGTCCGGCTTCGGGCTCAGCCTTTCCAGGCTTGCCCGAAGCCCGTCACAGGTGTGCGGAAGGAGGGGTCCGGCTGCGCAATGGCTGGGCGCCCCCAAACTGACAAGGCAATCGTTGCCGCGAACGCGAGGCCCGGCGAGCGCATCCGCGGCGCGGAGATCACGTCACCGCGGTGCGATCATGTCCTCCGGACGGACCACGCGGTCGAACTCCTCCGCCGTGACGAGGCCGAGAGCGATCGCCTCCTCCTTCAGCGTCGTCCCGTTCTTATGAGCCGTCTTCGCGATCTTGGCGGCGTTGTCGTAGCCGATCGTCGGGGCGAGCGCCGTGACCAGCATGAGCGACCGGTCTAGGGCCGCCTTGATGTTGTCCTCGCGCGGCTCGATCCCGACGACAAGATTGTCCGTGAAGGAGACGGAGGAATCTGCGAGCAGCGTGACCGATTGCAGGAAGTTGTAGGCCATCACCGGGTTGAAGACGTTGAGCTCAAAATGGCCCTGGCTGCCTGCGACGCTCATGGTGGTCTGGTTGCCGAACACCTGGGCGCAGACCATCGTCAGCGCCTCGCACTGCGTTGGGTTTACCTTGCCTGGCATGATCGACGAACCCGGCTCGTTCTCCGGAAGCGCGAGTTCGCCGAGGCCGGAGCGCGGTCCGGAACCCAGGAACCGGATATCGTTCGCGATCTTGAACAGGCTCGTCGCGACCGTGTTGATCGCGCCGTGGCTGAACACCATCGCGTCGTGGGCGGCGAGCGCCTCGAACTTGTTCGGGGCGGACGTGAACGGCAGATGCGTGATGTGGGCGATGCGGCCCGCAACAGCCTCCGCGAAGCCGACGGGAGCGTTCAGGCCGGTCCCGAC
>CAXUKK010000152.1:0-7187 GCA_964251455.1 uncultured Enterovirga sp. | reverse complement strand
GGTTCAGCTCCGGTTCGCCGAGGAACCTGTCCGCGCACTGGTTCTCGAGCATCAAGAGCTGGCGCTGGATCGCAGCCAGCGACGTCTTGGCGACATTCCCGAACTTCGCGCCGATCTCGGCCGCGTTGTCGCCGACGAATTGCAGCAGCGCGCGCAGGTCCTTGAGGTCGACGACGGGCCAGCCGTTCTCGTCCGCCACCCGGAATGCGACGTTGAGCACGCCCTCCTGCGTGTCGTTGAGCTCGAGCAGCCGCGAGAGGAGCAGCGGTCCCATCTCGCTGACCGTCGCGCGGATCGGATGGCCCTGCTCGCCGAACACGTCCCAGAACACGACCGGGAACCGGTCCGGCTGGTATTCGATCCCGAGTTCGGCGGCGCGCTTGACGAAAACCTCCTTGCCCTGGCCCGGCGCCGCGAGCCCGGAGAGATCGCCCTTCACGTCGGCCGCAAAGACGGAGACGCCCGCGTTCGACAATCCCTCGGCCAAGACTTGCAGCGTGACGGTCTTGCCCGTGCCGGTCGCGCCGGCGACGAGGCCGTGCCGATTCGCGAGTTTCAGGAGCAGATATTCCGGGTGATCGCTCTTGCCGACGAGGATCTGGTCCGCGGGCGTATTCGTCTCGGCCATGGGGGTCTCGAAGGTTGCGGCAATGCCGCCTCTGTCATACGCAATCGGGGATGGACCCGCCATACGGGGCCATCTTGCCCCCCCTTCACGAGGAGTTCTCATGGAAGCGCTGATCGCCCGCATTACGGAGGCGACCGGCCTCGGAGCCGACGTGGTGGAAAAGGCCGTCGGCCTGATTCTGGCGTTCCTGGCGAAGGAAGGCCCGCAGGAGGACGTCGCCAAGCTGTTCGCCGCGATCCCCGGCTCAGACGAGGCGGTCGCGAGTTCCGGCGACGGTGCCGCCGGCGGCATGATGGGCGGCCTCATGGGCATGATGCCCGGCGGCGGCGGCGTGATGGCGCTCGGCACCAAGCTGATGGGCGCCGGCGTCCCCATGAACCAGATGCAGCCCTTCGCCCGCGAGCTCTTCGCCTATGGCCGCGAGAATGCCGGCGAGGACACGATGGGCGCGATTGTCGGCGGCATCCCCGGGCTGTCACAGTTCCTCTGATCGGCGGCGGGCCCGCGTCCGGTTCGCGGGCCGCGGTCGTTCTCGCCTTCGGAGGCAATCTCGGCCGCCCGGTCGCTACGATCCGGCAGGCGCTCGCGCGGCTCGGGGAAAGCGGAGTTCGCACGATTGCCGTGTCCGGCTTTTACCGCACGCCGCCATGGGGTCCGGTGCCGCAGCCGGATTTCGTCAATGCCTGCGCGGTCGCCGAGACGGTCTTCGCGCCGCGCGACCTCCTCCGGGTGACGCAGTCGATCGAGCGCGAGCTCGGCCGCGAACCCGGGCTCCGCTTCGGCCCACGCGCGATCGACATCGACATCCTCGACTATGCCGGGCAGGCGATCGACGAGCCCGGCCTCACCCTCCCGCATCCGCGCCTGAGCGAGCGCGCTTTCGTGCTCGTTCCGCTCGCCGAGATCGCGCCCGAGCGGATCATCGCCGGTCGCACGATCCGCGACTGGGCCGCCGATGCGGACCGGACCGGGATCGAGCGGCTCGATTGATTTAGCCTCGATCGTCCATCATCTTTCTTGGACAAGATGGATTTCGCCCCATGACGACCCTCCTCGATGAAGGCCTAGAGGCCATCAGAACGCAGTCTCCGGAGCGCCAGGATCTGGCGGGAGAGTTGCTGCTGACGATCGCGCATCAGGGCTACGAAGGGGTGAGGCTCACCGCCTCTCAGCTGGCAGAGGCGCAGCTTGCGGCCGAGGAGGCTGATCGCGGCGAATACGTTACGGACGAAGAGATGGAAGAGCTTTGGCGCGCCGCAAGATAGCGGTTCGCTTCACGCGGCGGGCCCGCGAGCGTCTCGCCTCGATCCGACGCTACCTCACGGAAAGGAACCCGCCTGCATCTGCCCGGGTCCTCGCCCAGATCCTGAAAACGACAAGCCTGCTGGGCGACTTTCCTGAGCTTGGGCGCAAGACGGGCACCCAAGACATCCTAGAAATCGTCGTTCCCCGCTATGGCTACGTTGTAGCTTACCAATCGAGACGAGCGGCCGCTCGGTCTCGATCCTCGGGGTCTTTCACCCTGCCCAAGGCTCCCGCGAAATCTGACGCCGCGGGAGCGTCCGATCTAGGACGAGTACTTCACCGTGCAGCCATAGGGTCGGGCCGTGGTAACGGACACGGGCTTGCCGTCCGCGACCTCGGTCAGCGCCGCGTCGACGAAGTTCTTCGCCGTCTTGAGGTCCTCGGCCTTGGTCGACGGCTTGTCGTCGATGCCGCCCATATAGGCGAGCGTGCCGTCTCCCTTGATGACGTACATGTGCGGCGTGACCTGCGCGCCGAAGGTGCGGCCGAGATCGCCCTTCGGGTCGAGCAGGACGGCGCTCGGCGCCGCGCCGCGTTCGGCCGTCAGCTTGTTGGCGGCCGGGCCTTCGGCATAGCCCTGCTCGCCAGGCGGGGAGGAGATGACCGAGAGCCAGACGACGCCCTTGTCGGTCCATTTCTTCTGCAGCCCCTGCATCGCCTGCGAGCTGTAATGCTTCTTCACGAAGGGGCAGCCGTCATTCGTCCATTCGAGGACGACGGTCTTGCCCTTGAAGCTCGACAGCGAAACCGGCTTGCCGTTCGAGTCCGTCGCCGTGAAATCCGGTGCGGAGGCGCCGACCTTCGGGCCGGATTGCGCGGATGCGCCGGCCGAAAAGGCAGCGGCCGTGATGAGGGCCGACGCGAACATGATCCGTCTGGTGATCGTCATGAGGCTCACTCCTTCCTGGTTGAACTCGGGACATCTGCGCGGCGGGATGGGCCGGCAGCACTGATACTGTCGATGACCGTCGCCTGCGTCAGGATCTGCGGCAGCACGACCGGGTCGCCTGCCGGCGGATAGAAGACATAGAGCGGAACGCCGCTGCGGCCGTGCTGTTCGAGCAGCCGCGTGATTTCGGGGTTCCGGTTCGTCCAGTCGCCCTTCAGATACGCGACGCGCCGCGACCGGAACGCCTCCTGCACGGCTTCGGTGGACAGCGCGGTCCGCTCGTTGACGAGGCAGGTGATGCACCAGGCGGCCGTCATGTTGAGGAAGACCGGCCGGCCCTCGGCGCGGAGCGCGTCGAGCTTCGCCTGCGTGTAGGGCTGCCAGGGTTCGCCCGAGGCCGAGGCTGCTGCAGCACCGCCTGTGACGCGGTCGCGATCGATCGCCACCCCGAGACCGACGAGGACGAGAATCGCGGCAAGCGCGCTGCCCTGCCAAGCCCGCCGGCTCCAGCCGTCCCGGAGCGAGCCGAGCCGCAGGGCCCAGGCCGCGAACCCCACCGCCACGAGCCCGATCAGGGCCGCGAACAGGCCCGTCGGCCCGACCTCCTGCGACAGCACGAAGAGCAGCCAGGCGACGGTCGCGTAGATCGGAAACGCCAGGAACTGCTTCAGCGTCTCCATCCAGCGGCCCGGCCGGGGCAGGCGTTGCGCGAGGCCCGGCCAGAAGGTCAGGAGCAGGAACGGGAGTGCGAGCCCGAGGCCCAGGGCCGCGAAGACCGCCAGCGCCACGGCAGCGGGTGCCGTGACGGCGAACCCGATCGCCGCACCCATGAACGGCGCCGTGCAGGGGGTCGCGACCACCGTGGCGAGGACGCCCGTCAGGAAGGAGCCCGGCAGTCCGGAGCGCGTGTCGAGGCGCTGCCCGTAGCCGGCGAGCGACGTGCCGAACTCGACGATCCCGGAGAGGCTCAGCCCCATCGCGAACAGGAGGAACGCCAGCGCCGTGACCACCGCCGGCGATTGCAGCTGAAAGCCCCAGCCGACCTCCGCCCCGCCGGCCCGGACCGCGAGCAGAATGCCGGCGAGCACGAGGAAGCTCCCGATAACGCCCGCCGCGTAGGCAAGACCGTTCAGCCGGACGAGCGCCGGCCCGTAGCCGGAATGCTTCACGAGGCTGAGGACCTTGATGGAGAGCACCGGGAAGACGCACGGCATCAGGTTCAGGACGATCCCGCCGAGGAAGGCGAGGAGCACCGCATTCGCCATGCCGGCGAGTGTCACGTTTGCCGGCTGCCGCGTCCCGCCGCCCGTCCCGGACGGAGAGGCAGACGCCGCCAGTGCGGCCGCGCCGGACGACGCCTTCGGCGGCGCGCCGATCTCGACCGCATGGCGGGTGACGCCCGTCTCGAGCGCCTCGGCGACGACCAGCACGCCGCCGAGCGGCTGCGGATCGCCCTGGCCGAGGTTGCTGCGCTTGATGTCGAGCGTGAAGCCGCCGGCCCTGGCCGAGAGCGTCTGGGGCGCGGCGTGTTCGACGGCGGTCTCGTCGAACGCGAACAGATAGGCCGAACGGATGCTGTCCGGCTTCAGGCCGGGAACGTCGACCACGAACCGGAGCCTGTCGCCCGCGGCCTCGGTTTTCGCGGTCCAGGGCGACGGCGTCGGCAGCTTGGCGCGCGCCGCCTCGAAGGTCGCGCGATCGGCGGGATCGGGCTTCCCGTCCTCGTTAGGCCCGGCGACGGGCAGGAGGATGGACAGGCTCGCCTCGCCCGGAATGCATTCGCGCTCGCAGACGAGGTAGCTGACATCGGCCTTCAGGGTCAGCGGCTGGCCGGCCGAGAGGGTCTTCGGCGGCGTGATCGTGGTGAGGAGGATCGCCTCGCCGTCATAGCCGTAATTGACGAGGTGGCTGACCGGGATCCGCTCCGGCACGGGCCAGAGGATCTCTCCTGCGCTCACCCCTTCCGGCAGCGTCCATCGGATCTCGGTCGCGAGGCCGGAATCGCCGGGGTTGCGCCAGTAGGTGTGCCAATGCGGAGCCATCGTCAGCTTCACGCCGACGGCGAACGGCTCGCCCGCCTTGACGGCGGACGGTTCGGCCAGGAGTTCGGCCTTGACCAGGTCCTCCGCCCGCGGTGAGGCGGCGGCCCGATCTGGCGCGGCCCATAATGCGAGCGCCAGGATGGCGGCGCTCAGGAGCTCTCTCATCGTGGCTCGCTCAGGTCTCCGGCGACGTCCTTGCAGAGCAACATGCAGGAATCGTGACGTTCGGCAAATGTGACGCTACGGAATGGATCGCTATTCCGGCTCGCGCCCTTGTGACTGCTCCCCGATGACCGATCTCGCGCTTGCATCCGAGTTCCCGCCCGCGACGCGCGAGGCTTGGTCCACGCTCGTCGACAAGGTGCTCAAGGGCGCCGATTACGAGCGGAAACTCGTGTCGCGCACCTATGACGGCATCCGGATCGAGCCCCTCTACCCGAAGGCCGAGCCGCATGCGCCGGTTCGCCGCGCCGAGCACGGGCCCTGGCGCCTGGCGCAGCGGCTCGACCACCCGGACGCCGGGGAAGCGAATGCGCTCGCGCTGGCCGATCTCCACGGCGGGGCGGATGCCCTCGTCCTTAGCTTCGACGGTGCGCCCGGCGCGCGCGGCTTCGGCCTGAAGGTCGCAAATTCGGAGGAGTTCGACCTCGCGCTCTCCGGCGTGATGCTCGAACTGATCCAGGTCCGCCTGGAGGCCGGGCTGGGCGGCCGCGAGGCCATGGGCCTCCTGCTCGATCTCGCGGAAAAGCGACGGCACGATCTGTCGGCCCTCGACATCGATCTCGGCCTCGATCCGATCGGCGCATTCGCGGCGACGGGCCGGATGTCCGCCGAATGGCCCGTCGTGGCCGGCCGACTTTCGGACAACCTCAAGCGTGTCGGCGAGCGCGGTTTCGCCGGCCGGCTCGCGATCGCGGATGGCCGGCCCTATCACGAGGCGGGCGGCAGCGAGGCGCAGGAGCTCGCGGTCGTGCTCGCGACCGCCCTCGCCTATCTGCGGGCGCTCGAGGCCGGCGGGCACTCGCTCCATGCGGCGCGCAGTGCCGTGTCGTTCCTGCTCGTCGCGGATGCCGACGAGTTCCTGACGGTCGCGAAGTTCCGCGCGTTGCGCCGCCTCTGGGCGCAGGTGGAGACGGCCTGCGGCCTGGCGCCGAAGCCGCTCCGGCTGCACGCCGAGACCGCCTGGCGCATGACGACCCGACGCGACTCCTGGGTGAACCTGCTGCGCGGCACGATGGCCGCCTTCTCGGCCGGGATCGGCGGCGCGGACGCGGTCACGGTCCTGCCCTTCACGGCCGCGCTCGGCCTGCCGGACGCCTTCGCGCGCCGGCTCGCCCGCAACACGCAGACGATCCTCATGGAGGAATCGAACATCTGGCGCGTCGCCGATCCCGTCGCAGGATCGGGCGCATTCGAGGCACTGACCGACGAACTTGCCCAGCAGGCTTGGAGCCTGTTCCAGGAGATCGAGCGCGAAGGCGGCATCGTCGCCTCGCTCTCGTCCGGTGCCTTGCAGGCGCGGATCGCCGGGACCCGAGCGAAGCGCGACGCCGCCCTCGCGACCCGCCGCGACCCGCTCACCGGGACGAGCGAGTACCCGGACCTGCACGAAAAGGCCGTGAGCGTGCTGATGCCGGCCGCCGGCACTCCGCGCTCAGCCTCTCTCCTCGGTGGCGAGGGGAGCGTCGAGCCCCTCCCGTCCATCCGCTCCGCCGAACCCTTTGAGCGTCTGCGCGACCGCTCGGACGCCATCCTGGCGCAGACCGGACGTCGGCCTTGCGTGTTCCTGGCCAATCTCGGCCCGCTCTCCGCCTTTTCGGCGCGCTCCACCTTCGCCCGGAACGCGTTCGAGGCCGGCGGGATCGAGGCACTGACGAATGACGGATTCGCGTCCCTCGACGACCTCGCCGCCGCCCTCGCGGCATCCGGCGCGAAACTCGCCTGCCTGTGCTCGTCGGACGAGATCTACGGAACGCAGGCCCTGCCGGCAGCCGCAGCCCTGAAGCAGGCCGGCGCGGCTGCGGTCTATCTCGCCGGGCGCCCGGGCGAGAGCGAGGCCTCGCTCCGCGAAGCGGGCGTGACCGAGTTCGTCTTTGCCGGGTGCAACCTCCTCGGCCTGCTCGAGACTGCGCTGGGAACCGCAGCGGCTTGACATCTAGGAATATATGCAGTATAGCGCGATCGTCCTCTTCGCCGAGGGGCGCTCTCGCGAGGCGTCGTTGATAGCGGAAGAGGATGCGGCGCCTGCGGGCGGGTTTCGCAAACCCGCTCCCGGGGAGCCGGACCAGCGCCGCCCTCCGGGTACTACGGCCCGGGTGCCAGT
>CAXUKK010000151.1:249-7187 GCA_964251455.1 uncultured Enterovirga sp. | reverse complement strand
CCCATGATCATCGCGATCGCGGAGGCCAGCGAGTAATCGTATTCCTCGAACGCCGCCTGGTAGGCCGCGATCGAGATGACGCGCGTCGGCCCGGCCGGTGCCCCGAGGAGCACGGCGGATGGGAACACCGCGAAGGCCTGCACGAAGGACAGGCAGAAGGTGATCGCGAGCCCCGGGAGGATCAGCGGCAGGATGATGCGCGTGAAGCGCTGGCGCGCGCTCGCCCCGTGCACGGCGCCGGCATTCTCCAGCGCCGGATCGATGCCGGTCACGTAGGACAGCGTCAGCAGGAACGTGAACGGGAAGCCCGTGATCAGGAGCGAGGCGAAGACGCCCCAGTAATTGTTCGTGAGCTTCACGGGACCGGACAGGATCCCCGTCCAGATCAGGCTGCGGTTGAACCAGCCTTGCGGCCCGAGATAGTTCAGGAGCCCTTCTGCGATGAGCACCGTCCCGAGCGTGACGGGCAGGACCAGAATGGTGGTGAGCAGGCGCTGGCGCCGCATCAGCCTGACCCGCATGGCGATCGGCACGGCAAGCGCGAGGTTCAGGATCGTGACCGGGACCGCGAGGCGCAGCGTCGTCCAGATCGTGTCGTAGAGGAACGGATCGGAGAAGAAATGCGCGTAGTTCGCGAGCGCTCCGCCGACCTTGGGCCGGAACGACAGCGCGAGCCCGTAGAGGAACGGGTAGACGAAGAGGGCGACGATCGCGAGGAGCGCCGGCAGGACGAACAGCGTCGTGCCGTCGAGCCCGCGCGCGGCCATGCGGGTGCGGAAGCGGGCGCGCTCCTCGATCCCGGCCGCGGCCACGACCCCGTCGAGCGGAACGGAACTCACGGCGTCGCCCCGGCGAAGACGAGCGTGCGGGATGCCTCCGCCCGGAGCCGGACTTCCGAACCCTTCTCGATTGGACGGTCGGCCCGGAAGAACAGCTCCGTGCCGTCGCTGGCGACCGCGTTCCCGAAGAATGCACGTCCTCGATACTCGATCGCCGTGACACGGGCCGCGAGCCCGCCATCACCGGCCACGAGATCCTCGGGCCGGATCGACACGATGGCGGGGCCGCCGGCCTTCACGTCCTCGCGGACGGTGCCGGAGAGGCGCGCACCCGCGACCTCGACCTCGGCGCGCCCGTCCGCCATGCCGACCACGCGGCCGGGAAGACGGTTGCGGAAACCCATGAAGTCCGCGACGTCCTGGTGCGCCGGCTTCTCGTACAGCTCCTCCGGCGTGCCGACCTGCCGGATGACGCCGTCGCGCATGACGACGACGCGATCGGCCATGGAGAGCGCCTCGTCCTGGTCGTGCGTCACGTAGACGGTCGTCGAGCCGATCGTGTCGTGGATACGCCGGATCTCGGCCCGCATCTCGAGGCGCAGCTTCGCGTCGAGGTTCGACAGCGGCTCGTCCATCAGCACGACCGGGGGCTCGATGACGATGGCCCGCGCGATGGCGACGCGCTGCTGCTGCCCGCCCGACATCTGCCCCGGCAGCTTATCGGCCTGCTCGCGCAGGCGCACGAGGCCCAGCGCCTCGTCGACGCGCCGATCGAGCTCGCCGCGCTTCACGTTGCGCATCGTCAGGCCGAAGCCGACGTTCTTGCGCACGTTCAGGTGCGGGAACAGCGCGTAGCTCTGGAACACCATGCCGAAGCCGCGATCCTCGGGCTTCAGCTCGTCGATGCGCCGGTCGCCGAGATGGATCGAACCACCCGAGAGTGGCAGCAGCCCGGCGATGCAGTTCAGCGCCGTGGACTTCCCGCAGCCCGAGGGGCCGAGCAGCGCGATGAACTCGCCTGGCCGGATCGAGAGATCGATCCCGGCGAGCGCGTTATGCGCACCGAAGATGCGCTTGACGCCGCGCAGTTCGAGAGTGCCGCCGCCCGAGGCGGTCTTTGCGTGGAGGGTCATGATGTCCGCTGGAGTGTCATCCCCGGGCTTGTCCCGGGGACCTCGATGTCACAAGGCGCGCGCTTCCGTTCGGGGTGGCCGGGACGAGCCCGGCCATGACGATCGGAGCTGTCACCCCTTCTTCTTCGCCCCCGAGCCGACTTCCTGGTCCCAGCGCTTGAAGGCCTGGACCATCTTTTCGGGCTCGAGCGGCGTCTCGATCGGGTTGTCGGCGATGAGTTTCTCGTATTGCGGACGGCCGAATTCCTTGATCGCCGCCTGGCTCTCGGGCGGCGCCATGTCGAGCGTCACGTTCTTGGCGGCCGGGCCCGGATAGAAATAGCCCTCGTCGTAGGTAAAGGCCTGCTGCTGCGGGGTCATGATGAACGACATGAGCTCGAGGAGGACGCCGAGTTTCTCCTCGGCGACACCTTTCGGGATCGCCATGTACTGAGCGTCCGACACCCAGTGGAAGCCCTTCAGGGACACGATCTCGGCCTCCTTCGGCACGATGCCGAGGACGCGCGGATTGATGTCCCAGCCGGTGGTCGACACGATCATGTCGCGAGTCCCCTCGCCGAGCTCCTTCATCGTTACGCCGGTGCCGGTCGGGTAATACTCGATGTTCTCGCCGAGGGCCTTCAGATAGGCCCAGGTCTTGTCCCAGCCGTTCATCGGATCCTTCGGGTCCTTGTCCCCAAGGAGATAGGGCAGGCCCATGAGCCAAGTCCGGCCCGGGCCGGAATTCGCCGGTCGCGCGTAAATGAACTTGTTCGGATTCTGCTTGGTCCAGTCGAGCAGTTCCTGCGCGGTCGTCGGCGGGGTCTTCACCTTGATCGGCATGTATTCGAGGAGCGGCCCCGACGGATAATAGACCATGCAGAAGGCCTGCCCCTTGGCGAGGTTATGCATGTCGAGCGCGGGCTTCATCAGGATGTCGTCCGGCTTCGGCAGCGAGTCTGCGAAGCGCGGGAAGAGCGGCTGCCAGAGGCCCTGGTCGATCCCACCCGATACGGCGTCGAGGCCGCCGAGCATCATGTCGATGTCGACCCGGCCGCCGTCCTGCTGCGCCTTCAGCTTCGCGGGCAGCTCGGGCGCGGGCGCCTTCGTGAACGTGATGCGCGAGACGAGTTCGGGCCGCGCCTTGCGGAAGTTCTCGATCGGCTTCTGCACGAGCGCCAGCGCTCCGCCGACATCGATGATGGAGAGCGCGACCGGGGATTTCGGCAGCGCCGGCCTGGCACCCTGCGCGCGGGCGCCGGACATCCCCAACGTCGCAAGCCCCGTGATGCCGCCGACGACGGCGCGCCGAGACGGCGCGGAACTTCTCGTGTCCGTGGTCATGCTCTTTTCCCCCCTACAGCTCTATTCGGCCACGGTCCCCGGCTCAGAACATGCCGAGGCCGCCATTGATCTGGATGATCTCGCCGGCGAGGAAGCTCGACCTCTCCGACGCGAGATAGACGACCGTCTCCGCCACGTCCTCCGGCGTGCCCTCGCGGCGAACCGGCGTGCGGTCCACCGTGGCCTTGCGGCCTTCGGGCGTGTTGAAGATGTCGTGGAAACGCGTGCCGATCAGACCCGGCGCGACGCCGTTCACCCGGATGCCGAGCGGCCCGACTTCCTTGGCGAGCCCCCGCGTATACGTCGAGATCGCACCTTTCGATGCGGCATAATGCGTGGCGCCCTGCCCGCCGCCGTCGAAGGCCGCGAGCGAGCTCATCGTCACGATGGTTCCGCGACGGCGGGGCTCCATCCGGGTCAGGGCCGCCTTGCAGGAAAGGAACGTGCTCTTGACGTTCACGCCGAAGACCTCGTCCCAGAAATCGGGGCTGGTATCGACGCAGCGCTCGCGCTTGAGGAGCCCGCCCGCATTGGCGAACAGGATGTCCACCGGCCCGAGTATCTCCTCGGCCTGGGCGAAGACGGCCTCGACCGCATCCCACTTCGTCATGTCGGCCTGGAGCGAAAGCGCCTTGCCGCCCGCATCGGCCACGGCCTTCTCGACCTCGCGCGCTTCGTCGGCGCTCGTCATGTACGTGAAGGCGACGGCCGCTCCCTCGCGTGCGAAGGCGAGCGTCGCCGCCCGTCCGATGCCGGATGCCCCGCCCGTGACGAGGGCCACGCGGCCCGAGAACTCACCCATGCCGTTTCCCATCCCTGTCACAGCTTATATGCGCGCTTGGCCAGACCATAGGCCAGATCCTGTGCGACCGCCGCTGCCTCGTCCTCGTCCAGCCGGTGCTCGGCGACGAGGCGCGCGAGATATGCGCAATCGATCCGCCGGGCCACGTCGTGGCGCGCCGGGATCGACAGATAGGCTCGGGTGTCGTCGTTGAAGCCGACCGTGTTGTAGAAGCCCGCCGTCTCCGTCGCGAGCTCGCGGAAGCGCATCATGCCTTCCGGGCTGTCGAAGAACCACCAGGGCGGCCCGAGGCGCAGCGCCGGGTAATGGCCGGCGAGCGGGGCGAGTTCGCGCGAATAGGCGGTCTCGTCCAGCGTGAAGAGGACGATCGTGAGGTTCGGATCGTTGCCGACGAGGTCGAGCATCGGCCGCAGCGCCCGGACGTAATCGGTCGCGCTCGGGATGTCGGCGCCCATGTCCCGTCCGAAGGCACCGAACAGGCCGGCATTGTGGTTGCGGACGGAGCCCGGATGGATCTGCATGACGAGCCCGTCGGCCTGGCTCATCCTCGCCATTTCGGTCAGCATCTGCGCGCGGAACAGCTCGCGCTCGTCCGCCGAGCCGCCGCCGGACGCGACCGTTTCGAAGAGGGCCGACGCCGTCGCGTTGTCCAGGTTGGCCGTCCGGGCCGAGGGATGGCCGTGATCCGTCGAGGTCGCGCCGCGCTCCTTGAAGAACGCCCGCTTCGCCCGATGCGCCTCGAGGTAATTCGGCCAGGTCACGGCGTCGAAGCCGGCGGCCCGCACGAAGGTCGCGACGTTGTCGGCGAAGCCGGCGAAATCCGGATCGACGACGGCATCCGGCCGATAGGCCGGGACCACCCTGCCCTTCCAGCCCGAGGCGCGGATCTGGTCGTGATAGCGCAGGTCGTCCAGCGCGGAATCCGTCGTCGCGATCGCCTCGATGTTGAAGCGCTCGAACAATGCCCGCGGCCGGAATTCGGGCCGGCCGAGATGCTCGGCGATGCGGTCGTAGATCGCGTCGGCATTCTCCGGCCCGAGCCGGTCCGTGATGCCGAACAGATCCTCCAGCGAATGGTCGAACCAGAGCCGGGTGGGCGTACCGCGAAACAGGTACCAGTTCTCGGCGAACACGTTCCAGATCTTGCGCGGGTCCCTCTCGACGGGGCCGCCGTCGCGGCGCGGGATGCCGAGGTCCTCGAGCCGGATGCCCTGGGAATAGAGCATGCGGAAGATGTAGTGGTCCGGCTTGACGAACAGCGTCGCGGGATCCGGGAAGGGCTGGTCCTCGGCGTACCAGCGCGGATCCGTGTGGCCATGCGGCGAGATGATCGGCAGGGTCGCGACCTCGGCATAGAGCCGGCGCGCGATGCTGCGGGCACCGTCCTCGCTCGGAAACAGCCTGTCCGGATGCAGCGCCACCTTGACCGTCTCTCTCCCGCGCCGCCTTGAGCGGCCTCGTTGTGGCGGAGCTAATACTAATATATCAGCGGGTCAATCGCTTCGGCAGACAAGCGTCAGGACATGGACCCGGGTACTTTGCCCCAGCCCCAGGAGGGAACCGCCCGGCCGCCGCACAGACGTGCGCTGACGGCGGCGTCCGCAATATGCAACGAGCTGCGGGATGCCATCGTCGCCCTCGAGCTCGAGCCCGGCACGCCGCTTTCCGAGAAGGAGCTGACGGAGCGCTTCGGCGTCAGCCGGACACCCATCCGCGAGGCGTTGATCCGGCTCGCCGAAGAAGGTCTCGTCGACATCCGCCCGCAATCCGGAACCTTCGTGTCGCGCATCCCGCTGTCGGCCATTCCCGAGGCCGTCATCGTGCGCCAGGCGCTCGAAGGCGCGCTCGTCGAGATGGCTGCGCTGCGCTCGGACGAGGGCGGGTCCGCAACCCTCGACAGGGCGATCGAGCGCCAGGAGGCCTTCGCACGACTGGACGACCGAGCCGCCTTTCACGAGGCGGACGAGGCCTTTCACGAGACCATTGCGGCGCTGTCCGGTCATCCCGGCGTATGGCGGACCGTCCGGCAGGCGAAGCTGCAGATCGACCGCTGCCGCCGGCTGACCCTGCCGGAACTCGGCCGCATGAACCAGGTCATCGGCGAGCACCGCGTCATTGCGGATGCCGTCCGGATCGGCGACGCCGGTGCCGCGCGCAACGCCATGGCGGCGCATCTCCAGGCGGTGCTGCCCGATGCGCGCATCCTGGCGCGCTCGCACCCGGCCTACTTCACCTGACATCGCGACAACGTTCGAGAGAGACGAGATCATGCGGCAAGGCTGGCGCTGGTATGGGCCTGGACGGGACGGCGTATCGCTCGACGATGTGAGGCAGGCGGGAGCGACGGACATCGTCACCTCGCTCCACGACATCCCGATCGGGCAGGCCTGGACGACCGCCGACGTCGCCGAGCGCAAGCGCCTGATCGAGGATGCTCCGGCCGGCCGCTCCCCGCTTGCCTGGAGCGTCGTAGAATCCATCCCGATCCCGGACGCCGTCAAGCGGACGGGCGGGAAGGCCAAGGCCGAGATCGAGGCCTGGATCGCCAGCCTCGAGGCGCTCGCGGCGAACGACGTGAAAATCGTCTGCTACAACTTCATGCCGGTCGTCGACTGGACGCGGACCGATCTCGACTGGGTTTTGCCGACCGGCGCGACGGCGCTCCGGTTCGAGCAAGACCGGTTCGCGGCCTTCGACCTGCACATCCTGGCGCGCGACGGTGCCGAGGCGGATTACACGCCCGCCGATCGCGAGCGGGCGCGCGCGACATACGACGCCATGAGCCAGGAGGACCGGGACGCGCTCGTCGTCACGATCGCGAGCGCGCTGCCCGGCTCGACGACGGAGCCGCTCTCGATCCCGGCCTTCCGCGAGCGGCTGCGCAGCTATGCGGGCATAGAC
>CAXUKK010000151.1:0-239 GCA_964251455.1 uncultured Enterovirga sp. | reverse complement strand
TCGAGTTCCTCGAAGCCGTGACGCCGGCCGCCGAGGCGCACGGCATCCGCCTGACGCTGCATCCCGACGACCCGCCGCGCTCGCTGTTCGGCCTGCCCCGCATCGCCTCGACGGCCGCGGATTACGCGGCCCTGTTCGACGCCGTGCCTTCGCCCGCGAACGGCATGTGCTTCTGCACCGGCTCGCTTGGCGTCCGGGGCGACAACTACCTGCCCGCGATCGCGCGCCGCTTCGGCGAG
>CAXUKK010000150.1:0-7225 GCA_964251455.1 uncultured Enterovirga sp. | reverse complement strand
GTGCCCCTCCTGGCTGCCGAATAGGCAGCGCGTCAGGGAGCGAGGTGTGCGCGCAGCCTCCGCTCGACGAGGCTCAGCATCGCGACCGTCGTCAGCGACATCGCCAGGAACAGCACGGCCGCCGCAGTGAACGGCTCGGCGTAGCGAAAGGTCTCGCTGCCGGCGATCTTGGCTGCCTGAATCAGCTCGACGATGCCCATCGCCGAGAGGAGTGGCGTCTCCTTGAACATCGTGACGAGGTCGTTCGCATACGCCTGTGGAGCCTGATCGGGGAAGCCCACACGGAACACGCCGTCCCGCTTCACGCGTTCGCGCGCCATCTGAGCCGACGGTCCGGAGAGCGTGACAAGGCCGACGAGGAGTCAAGCGGCGACCTTGAACGTCGCTCGGATCATCGCTCACTCCTACGAACCCGCACAGAAGTTTATTGTATCCAGGCCGCTGTCCAGCGTCACCGGACGGAGTTTGGTCTCATATGCGCCTGCGCGTGAGAGTTTGTTCGGCAGCCTTCGGACGGTATGACCCGGATGGCGAATCCGAGATCGTGCGGAGCCAGCCTGGGGGAAGCATGAGCGAGAGCCTGGACCTGTCACTCGTACCGAGGCGCGTTGCCGAGGTGCTCGGGGCCGACATCATCTTCGGCAGGATGGCGCCGGAATCGCGCGTGATCGAAGAGGACATCGCCGAACGGTTCGGGGTCAGCCGGTCGCCAGTGAGGGAATCGATCCGCTTGCTCGAGCGCGACGGGCTCGTCGTGCGGGAAGAACGTCGGGGCGCGCGGGTCAGTTCACTCAGCCGACGCGACTTGGACGAGGTCTACTCGTGCCGCATCGCCCTCGAAGGCATCGCAGCCGCCGAGGCCGCGCAGCGGCGTCAGGCCGGGGACGTGAAGAAGCTGCAGGAGAACCTTTCGCTGCTCCGGCGAGCCTTCAAGAATAGCGACATCTCGGCGTATTTTGAGGCGAATGTCACCTTCACCGACACAGTCCACGACGCCGCGAACAACGTCACCTTGAAGCGGCTGCTCGGCACTATCAGCAAGCAGGCCCTGCGCTACCGCTTCCTCGCCTACCGCAGCTTCCCCCATCTGATGTCGCCTTCACTCGACGGCAACAGCGATGTCGTGGAAGCGATACGTGGACAAGACAGCGACCGGGCTCGCAGTCAGACGGAGCAGATGATCCAGGGCTCCTGGAGCGCAATCCGAAGCTGCATTCCCGAATAGTGGCTGGCACGCTCCGGTGTATCCCAACACTGTCGGCAATTGTGCGACCGGTTGTTAGGTTTGAGATTAGGGCGCTAATTTCCGTAGACAGTTAGGTCTGGTCAGGCGCGCTTACCCCACACCCACATTTGGGCCCGCATGCCGTGCCTTGCCATATGCCGCGGCCGCTCCGCGCGAATACGCGAGCCGAAGTTTCAGGTCACGTCGAGGCCAGGATCGGGAAGGTCACTCCGATTGCCCAAGCGAGGAAGGCGGAATTCGCCAAGCCCGCGACGAGAGGGTGCCGCGTTCGTCGGTAGATCCAGGTGCTGAATAAGCCGTAGACGATGAAGGCCGGCACGATGACGGGCAAGATGATGATGAGGAAGAACAGCGCCTCGAAGTTGATCGCGACCGCCAGCGCGAGAGAAGCGATGAAGGCCGCCTTCGATGCTGCATACCCGAACCGGGCCGCGTTTTGTCCCCGGATCCTCCATTCATCTGCGGTGAAGAAGGTCGTTGTGCCAACGCGCCACCGCACGGTACGGATTGCGAGGGATGGGTGGACGTCGCGTCCGGACCGCCGGGAAGGCCGCGTTTTGCCAAGCTGCCGGGGTGCCGGCCGCTTCCGCTCTCGGCCCTATCTCGGACATCAGGTCAGGCCGGCCGCTAGGTCTGGACGTGGCCGAAGGCGGCCTGACTGCTTTCGCGCGAGCGGGACAGGAAAGCGGACGTTGACACAGACCTGCTATGCATGCGACGTTAGGGATATAATCCTTGTCTGCATCCGTCAACGCTCGACAGCAACGTGCAGGCCATCCTGTCTTTGGTCGACAACCGGGTGAGTCACCCGGAGAGCCCACACCCTCGCCCCAACCTCTACCTCTGGGAGAGGAAGCGGGGCGGGGATCCTCGGGCCGTCAGAAGTGCTGGAACGACCCGCCGGGGAGCCAATACGAGGCTCCATTCTGCAGGATGGCCAGCGGCTCTTGCCCGGTCCTCACCTCGCCAAGGACGGCGAGGCCCAGCCCGAGTTCGGCGGCCTTGCGGGTTAGCGCCTCGATCCGGACAGGTGCGGCCGTGAGCAAAATTTCGTAATCGTCGCCGCCCGACACGAGCGTCGGCAGGAGGTCCGGGGCGGCCGCGAGCGCGGCCTGGACGGCGGGCGAGACCGGGACGCGCTCGAGCGCCAACGTACCGGAGACGCCGCTTGCCCGCAGCAGCTTCGCCAGATCTCCCGCGAGCCCGTCGGAGACGTCCATGGCGGCGGAGGCGTGTTCGCGCAGCGCGGAGGCGAAGACCGACCGCGGCTGCGGGTTCCGGTAGCGGTCGATCAGGACCTCGCGGTGGCCCCTCGAGAGCGCGCCGGCCCATGCCGGCGGCTCCGGCCGGGAGAGCGCCAGCCCGAGCGCGGCGTCGCCGATCGTCCCCGTCACGCAGATTGCCTGGCCGGGCCGGGCGTTGGTCCGGCGCACCATGCGGCCGGCCGGGACGGCGCCGAGCGCCGTGATGGTTATGGAGAGCGGGCCGGGTGTCCTGACCGTGTCGCCGCCGAGGAGCGGGCAATTCAGCGCCTCGGCCATGCCGCCGAGGCCGGCGCAGAACGCGGCGAGCCACGCTTCCGTCCAGTCGGACGGGAGGGCGAGCGTCATGAGAAAACCGAGGGGATCGGCACCCTTCGCGGCAAGGTCCGACAGGTTCACGCCGAGCGCCTTGCGGCCGATCGAATCCGGCGGATCGTCGGGGAAGAAATGCACGCCCGCGACGATGGCATCTGCCGTGAGGACGATCTCGTGGCCTGCGGGAGGGGCCAGGAGGGCCGCATCGTCCTGCAGGTCCAGGGAGCCCGGGCCAGCGATCGGCCCGAAGAAGCGGGCGATCAGGTCGTCCTCGCCGGGCCGGGGCACGGCTTTCGTCAGGTCCGTGGGCGGCCGCGGGGGCGGTCCTGCATCTCGTCCGGACGGACCTCGCGGGCGATCGTGTCGAGGACGGCGTTCACCAGCCCCGGCTCCTCGTCGCCGTAGAAGCCGTGCGCGACGTCGACATATTCCGAGATGATCACGCGGGCCGGCACATCCTTGCGGAAGGCGAGCTCGAAGGTGCCCGCGCGCAGGATGGCGCGCAGCACGACCTCGACCCGGGCGAGCGGCCAGCCGGCCGCGAGCGCCTTGTCGACGAGCTTGTCGACCGGGATCTGCTCCGACACGGTTCCGCGCAGGACGTCGCGGAAGAACGCGGTCTCCGCCGGCTTGAAGGTGACGCCATCGACCTCGCGCCCGATCCAGAAGGCCTCGAACTCCGCCACGGCATCGATCACGCCCTTGTCGGCGACGTCCATTTGATAGAGCGCCTGCACGGCGGCGAGCCGTGCGGCGCTGCGCTCGGCCGGCTTAGCCACGGGCGGTATCCCGGAGGCGGCGCGCGTGGCGCAGGACACCGAGCGCCGCCTCCGCGGCGCCGCCGCCCTTGTTCATCTCCGACACCCGGGCGCGGGCCCAGGCCTGAGCCTCGTTCTCGACCGTGAGGATGCCGTTTCCGAGCGGCAGGCGTTCGGCAACCGACAGGTCCATAAGCGCCCGCGCGCTCTCGCCGGCGACGATGTCGTAATGGCCGGTCTCGCCCCGGATGACGCAGCCGAGCGCGACCGCCGCATCGAGCGGCTTGCCGGACGCCTTCGCGGCATCGACCGCGATCGCAATGGTGGCGGGGATCTCGAGCGCTCCATCCACGGTCACGACCTCGACCGCCGCCCCGGCAGCCTCGAGCGCCGCGCGGGCGCCGGACAGGAGTTCATCCGCGATGCCGGCGTAATAGCGCGCCTCGACGACGAGCACGCGCGCTCCCGCAACCGGCTCGCGGATCTCGGACCTTGATTGTGTAATCATCTTGCTCAGCACGTGCTGCAAACCGTCGAGGCGCGCGGTGCAGCGAACCCCGGGTGACTACCTGCCCTGCCCCGCCTCCACAAGCCGAGCCGCGTAGCGCGCCATAAGGTCGACCTCGAGATTGACGCCGTCGCCGGCCCGGCGCTCGCCCCATGTCGTCACGGCGAGCGTGTGCGGGATCAGCAGGACCGAGAAGGTGTCGCCCGCGACGTCGTTCACCGTGAGCGACGTGCCGTCGAGCGTGACGGAGCCCTTCTCGGCGATGAACCGCGCCAGTTGAGGGGGCGCCCGGAGGACGAAGCGCGCGGTCGGTCCCCACTCGCCGCCGCCCGTGACCTCCTCGCGCGCGATGATCTCGGCGATCCCATCCACATGGCCGGTCACGATGTGGCCGCCGAGCTCGTCGCCGATCTTCAGCGAGCGCTCGAGGTTGAGCCGCCTCCCCTCGCACCACTCCACGGCGCTCGTCCGGGCCAGCGTCTCGGCCGCGACGTCGACGGCGAACCACGAGCCCTGGCCGTGCGGGCCGGACTCGACCACCGTCAGGCACGGGCCGGAGCAGGCGATGGAGGCGCCGAGCGCGATGGAGCCCGGATCGTAGGCGGACTCGATGCGGAAGCGCCGCAGCCTGTCACCCGACGAGGCGGACGCGATCCGCCCGACATCGCTGACGAGACCGGTGAACATCAACTTGCCCTTTCAAACACCCGGATGAGATCCGGCCCGACCTGCTCGTCCGATACGGGCCGCAGGCTCCCCGCGAGCGCCGCCCTGAGGTGGCGATCCACCGCCATCAGACCGGGCCCGCCGAACGGCCGCTCGTTGGTGATGAGGATAGCCTCGTCGATCAGATCGTCCCGCGCGAGCGCATCGGCAAGGGTCGGACCAACCTCGCAGAGCACGCGCGTCAGGCCGATCTCGCCGAGCCGGCGAAGCGCCGCCGTGAGGTCGAGCCGACGCCGCCCATCCGCCGCAACCCGGAGCACCTGGGCGCCAGCATCGGACAGCCGGGCCTCGGCCTCCCGATCCGCCTCGGGCGTGCACAGGATGAAGGTCGGACGCCTGGCCGCCGTGGCGATCAGGCGCGACGTCGGCGGCGTCTGCAGCCGGCTGTCGAACACGACCCGCGCGGGCGAGCGCGCCTCCATGCCCGGAAGCCGCACGTCAAGGCGCGGATCGTCGGCCAGCACCGTCGACACCCCGACCAGCACGGCATCCGCATGCGCGCGCAGCATGTGCGTCCGTGCATTCGCGCCTTCGCCGGTGATGACAAGCCGGCTCCACTCGCCGGCCGCGTATCCGTCCGCCGTCTGGGCAAGCTTGGCGGTCACGAACGGCCGGCCCGCACGGACGCGCATAAAATGGCCGCGATGTTCGCGAGCGGCGTCTTCCGCCATCACGCCGGTCGTCAACGCGGTCCCGGCCTCGCGGAGCATGGCATGGCCGCGCCCACCGACCCGCAAATCGGCATCGTCGAGCGCTGTCACCACACGTCCGACACCGGCGGCGATCACGGCCTCCGCGCAGGGCGGCGTGAGGCCGGTATGCGAGCAGGGTTCGAGCGACACGTAGAGAACCTTGCCGCGTGCGGCTTCGCCCGCGGCGGCGAGCGCGACCCGCTCCGCATGCGGCCGACCGCCCGGCTGGGTCACGCCGGTCGCGATGATGCGCCCGTCGGCCGGATCGACCAGCACGGCCCCGACGGACGGGTTCGGCCATGTCTGCCCGAGGTTGCGGTAGCCGAGCGCGAGCGCGAGCCGCATGAAGCGCGCTTCGTCGGGGGGGACGCTCACGCCCCCGTCCGCTCGGCGTCGCCGTCTGCCAGGACCTGGGCGCTCTCTTCGGCCGCCAGGCGGCTGATCAGGTCCGAGAAGTCCTGCGCGTCACGGAAGTCCTTGTACACGCTCACATACCTGACATAGGCGACGGCATCGAGGGTGCGCAGCCCCTCCATGACAAGCTCGCCGATCGTCCCGCTCGGGATGTCGCTCTCGCCCGAGCTTTCGAGCTGGCGCACGATGCCGTTGATCAGCCGCTCGACGCGCTCCGCCTCGACCGGACGCTTGCGCAGCGCGATCTCGACCGAGCGCTGCAGCTTGTCGCGGTCGAACGCGACCTTGCGCCCGGAGCGCTTGACGACGGTCAGGTCACGCAGCTGCACCCGTTCGAAGGTGGTAAAGCGCCCGCCGCAATCCGGGCAGATGCGGCGGCGCCGGATGGAAGATGCGTCCTCGGTGGGGCGGCTGTCTTTGACTTGGCTGTCGAGGCTTCCACAATACGGGCAGCGCATTTAGAGATGGGTGGCTAGCCGTAAATCGGGAAGCGGCGGGTGAGGTCCTGCGCGCGCTCGGCGATTGCGGCCTCGACCGCGAGGTTGCCGGCTTCGCCGTTGCTTCTCAAACCGTCGAGAACCGCCACGACCATGTCGCCGACCTTGCGGAACTCGGCCGCGCCGAAGCCGCGCGTCGTGCAGGCCGGGGTGCCGAGCCGGATGCCCGACGTCACCATCGGCTTCGCCGGGTCATAGGGCACCCCGTTCTTATTCGTGGTGATATGGGCGCGTCCTAAACTGGCCTCTGAAGCTTTGCCCGTGAGCCCCTGCGGGCGGAGGTCGACCAGCATGAGGTGGTTGTCCGTGCCCCCGGCGACGATCTTGTACCCGGCGCCGCTCAGCGAATCGGCGAGCGCGCGCGCGTTCTCCACCACGGCCCGGGCATACAGCTTGAACTCCGGCCGCAGCGCCTCGCCGAAGGCCACGGCCTTGGCGGCGATGACATGCATCAGCGGTCCGCCCTGCAAACCGGGGAAAATCGCCGAATTGAACCGCTTCGCCAGATCGGCGTCGTTCGTCAGGATCATGCCGCCGCGCGGCCCGCGCAGCGTCTTGTGCGTGGTTGTCGTCGCGACATGGGCGTGCGGAAACGGCGAGGGATGCGCCCCGCCCGCCACCAGACCGGCGAAATGCGCCATGTCCACCAGGAACACGGCCCCGACGGCGTCCGCGATCTCCCGGAACCGCGCAAAATCCCACAGCCGCGAATAGGCCGAGCCGCCGGCGACGATCACCTTCGGCCGGTGCTCGTCGGCGAGCCTCGCCACCTCGTCCATGTCGATCGTCTCGTCGTCCTCGCGCACC
>CAXUKK010000149.1:0-7228 GCA_964251455.1 uncultured Enterovirga sp. | reverse complement strand
CCCGAAGGCGCCCCGATAGCGGCCGAGCCGCTTGCTCCGGCCATTGCCTCGACCAAGGAGGCCGCCTGGCCCGCCACAGGATCCTTGGATCCTGTGGCGCCTGAGCCGGCCGGTCCGCCTCCCGCACGGCGCCCCGGATTCGAGGAGCGTATCGGAAGCCGCTGGGCGGTCTGGGTGGGTGGCCTGGCCTTGGGGCTCGGAGGCCTGCTGCTCGTCCGGTACTCCATCGAGCAGGACCTGATCGGTCCGGGGCTGCGCGTTGTCCTTGGAGGCCTCCTCGCCGTTGCGTTGATCGGTGCGGGGGAGTGGCTTCGGCGGCGACAAGAGCCCTTGCCGATCCCCACCTTCGCGAACGCGAACATCCCGGCCGTGCTGACCGCGGCGGGCACCTCGACCGCCTTCGCGGTCGTCTACGCGGCCTATTCCCTGTACGATCTCATCGGGCCGACGACCGCCTTCCTGCTCCTCGGGTTGGTCTCGATCGTGACGATGGCCGCCTCTGCCCTGCACGGGCCGGCGCTCGCCGCTCTCGGGCTCGTCGCTGCCCTCGGTTCCCCGCTTCTCGTCGAGACGGATACCCCCAACTACGCTGGACTGGTCGTCTATCTGGCCTGCGTGACTGGCAGTTCCTACGCGGTCGCCCGGTTGCGGCTCTGGCGCTGGCTCGCGATCGCGGGTGCTCTCGGTGCAGTGTTGTGGGGCTTCGCGCTGGTGCTGACGGCGACCGACGCGGCCGGGATCGCGCATGCGCTGATCCAGACGGCGCTAGCAATCGGCTTCCTGGTGGCCGACCCGCACCGGGGCACGCCGGACAGTGAGGCTGTCACCGATCGGTTCGGCTCGGCCGTGCTCGCGGCCTTCGGGCTGCTTGCCATCGTCACGGCAGCGCTCCTCGGCCAAGGACTGGCCCGGCCGTTCTTTGCGGGCGCGACGATCCTGATGCTGATCGGGGCGGCCTTGCGCTTCCCGGCCGTGGCACCGGCTGCCGGTGCGGCCGCCCTCGTCGCGGCAGGCACATTGGCGGGCTGGCCGGTGCAGGGAGAGGCCGGGGCCGAGCCGATCACAGTGTTCGAGAGCTTCACGGGTGGAAGGCCGCTGCCCGCCGCGATCGGCACCTATCTGGCGACCGCTCTCCTGTTTGGCGCCGCCGTCGCCGGCGCGGCGCTTCTGCGGGTCGCCCGCTCTCCGGCCCTCCTGTTCGCACCGGCCGCCTGGTATCTGGGGGCGGCGACGCTCGGGCCAATCCTCGGCCTGATCGTGGTCTACGGAAGGGTGACGGCCTTCGAGCGCAGCATCCCGTTCGCGCTCGTCGCTGCTGCGCTGGCTGCCCTCTACGCGGGAGCAGCGCGTCTCTTCCGCGCCGAGGAGAGCCGCCGCATTGCGGCCTCCGAGCCCGCCGACGCGGCGCTCCTCGCGGTTGGTGCGACCGCCTCCGCAGCCATCGCGGCGCTGGCCCTCGGGCTGACCATGGCGCTCGATCGCGGCGTTCTGACGGTCTCGTTGGCGCTCGCCGCACTCGGGACCGCGTTCGTGGCACGACGGGCCGCCGTGCCGGCTCTCCGCTACGTCGTCGGGGGTCTGGGGCTCCTCGTCGCGGCTCGCATGGCCTGGGATCCCAGGATCATGGGACGCGAGCTCGGAGCCACTCCGATCTTCAACTGGCTCCTCTTCGGCTACGGCGTCCCGGCGATCGCGTTCTGGCTCTCGGCCCGCATCCTCGGCTCGGCACGCGACCGCATCGTACTCCTGTGCGAGACGCTCGCGATCCTGTTCTCGGCCGTCCTGGTCTTCCTCGAGATCCGGCACGCCCTTCACGACGGCAACATCTATGCGTCCACGTCCGAGCATCTGGAGGCCGGGCTCGTCGTCGCCGAAGGGCTGTGCTTCTCGCTCCTGATGGTCAGGCTTGCGTCAAGGCAGCCTCATCCGGTCTACCGGTTCTTCTCGCTCGGCTTCGCGGCCGTCTCGCTCCTCGGCGCGGCCGCCACCCTGTTTATCTTCGAGAACCCCTTCCTCTCGGGCGACCGCATCGGCGGCGGCGCCGTCTTCAACACGCTTCTGCCGGCCTACCTGATCCCGGCGGGTCTGGCGGCGTTGCTGGCCAGCGCCTCGCGCGGGGTCCATCCGCGCGGATTCGTGCTTGTAGTCGCCGCCTTCGCGCTTGGCCTCGAACTCGCCTATGCGTGCCTCGAGGTCCGCAGGCTGTTCCAGGGCCCGGACGTGTTCTTCTTTCGCCGCACGAGCGACGGCGAACTCTGGGCCTATTCGCTGGTGCTCCTCGCCAACGGGGTGGCGCTGCTGGCCGCCGGGTTCCTGTGGAACTCTCGCGAGGCCCGTCTTGCGTCCGCGCTCTGCATCCTGGCGGCGGTCGCGAAGGTCTTCATCCTGGATCTCGCCGGGCTCCAGGGGCTGATGCGTGCGCTCTCCTTCGTGGGCCTGGGCCTCGTGCTGGTCGCGATCGGCTTCGCCTATCAGCGGCTCCTGGCCCGCAATCCGCCGGCCGCCGACAACCCGGCCTGACGGTTCCCCGCCACCGTCGTGCGATCCTTGTCAGGCCGGAGCCCCCGCCCCATAAGGCCGGCCATGAACGAGACGAAGACCGACGCGACCGATCCCCACGCCGATGTGGTCGGCCTGCCTTTCGAGAAGGCCTTGTCCGAGCTCGAGGAGATCGTGCGCCAGCTCGAGGGCGGCCGCGTGCCGCTCGAGGAATCGATCGCGATCTACGAGCGCGGCGAGGCCCTGAAGCGCCA
Organism: uncultured Enterovirga sp.; assembly: GCA_964251455.1. Lineage (GTDB taxonomy): Bacteria > Pseudomonadota > Alphaproteobacteria > Rhizobiales > Beijerinckiaceae > Enterovirga. Next base: position 4,475 of record CAXUKK010000149.1, on the reverse strand, counting down.
TTGCGAGGGCCTGCTGAAAAGGGCCGAAGCCAGGATCGAGCGGATCACGCTTTCCCCCGACGGTCGCCCCACCGGCACCGCGCCGCTCGATCCGGCCTGATCTTGGGCCGGGCCGCAAGCGTACGCACGGCAGGGCTGCCAGAGCGCCGGCGCGCCGACACATACCTCGTCGAACTCGGGCTTTTCGAAAGCAGAGCCAAGGCGCAGGAAGCCATTGCGGCCGGGCTGGTCAGCGCCGATGGCGAGCCGGTCAGGAAGCCGTCCGATACGATCCCGGTCACGGCGGCGATTGCGGCGGAAGCGCCGCATCCGTGGGTGTCGCGCGGCGGCGTGAAGCTCGCGGCCGCTCTCGACCACTTCGGCATCGATCCTGCCGGCGGCCTATGCCTGGACGTCGGCGCATCGACTGGTGGCTTTACGGAGGTGCTGCTGTCGCGAGGCGCGACCCGGGTCCATGCCGTCGATGTCGGCCATGGCCAGCTTCACCCGAGGCTGGCGCAGGACCCGCGCGTGGTCATGCTCGAACAGACCGACGCGCGGCATCTTGATGAGAGCCTCGTGCCGCAACGCGTCGGACTTTGCGTCGTCGACGTTAGCTTCATCTCGCTGCGGCTTGTGCTGCCCGGGCTGAGAAAGCTGATCAGCAAAGGCGGCTATCTCCTTGCACTCATTAAACCTCAATTCGAGGCAGGGCGGGAGAATGTCGGCCGCGGCGGCATCGTTCGTGACGGGTTGGTACGTCAGCAGGTGCTCGACGGCATTGCGGCATTCGCGTCCGAGCAGGGCTTCGAGGTCCTCGGCACGATGCCGTCGCCGATCGAGGGCGGAGACGGAAACCGCGAGTTCCTCATGGCTGCCCGTAATGGATGAGCAGGTGACGATCGCGTCACTCGGCGCCAGCGGGGACGGGGTGGCGGATACTGCCCGCGGCCCGATCTATGTGCCGGACGCCCTGCCGGGGGAGAGCGTTCTCATCGAAGCCGAGCGTGATCGCGGGCGGGTGGTTGAGCGCCAGAGCTCGAGTCCCGAGCGGATCGAGCCCTTCTGCCCCTATTACGGGCGCTGCGGCGGCTGCGTCGCCCAGCATATCGGACCCTCGCTCTATGCCGAGTGGAAGCGCGGCAAGGTTTCCGCCGCGCTGACAAGAGCCGCTGTCACGGCCGAGGTTGCCCCGCTGGTCGACGGGCACGGCGAGGGTCGCCGACGCGTCACCTTCCACGCCCGTGAGATCGAGGGCGAGATGCAGGTCGGCTTCATGGAAGCCCGCACCCATCACCTCATCCAGATCGCGCGTTGCCCTATCACCGTAGAGGATCTGGCCGAGGCGCCGGCGGCGGCTGCGGCGCTCGCAAGCCGGATGAAAGGTGTCGGCAAACCACTTGATATCGCTGTCACAGCGACACGAGCTGGGCTGGACATCGATATACGCGGCTCCGGCCCGCTCGGCGAGCGCCGCCGGCAGGTCCTGATGGCCGAAGCGGGCGCGATCGGCCTCGCGCGGCTCTCGTTGCACGGCGAAACGCTGATCGAGCACCGTCGCCCCGTGATCGGCATGGGCCGGGGTGAGGTCGTTCCGCCGGCCGGCGGCTTCCTCCAGGCGACCGAGACGGGCGAGCGGGAACTGGCTGCAATCGTGGTCGAGGGTAGCGGCAGAGCAAAGAGGGTCGCGGATCTTTTTGCCGGCAGCGGTCCATTCTCGTTGCGGCTGGCAGAGACCGCGGAGGTGCACGCCGTCGAGAGCGACCGGTTCGCTCTCGCGGCGCTCGACAAGGCTGTTCGCGCGGCCCCCGGCCTCCGGCGGGTGACGACGGAGGCGCGCGACCTGTTCCGACGTCCGCTCCTCAGCCCCGAACTCGAGCGCTTCGACGCGGTCGTGCTCGATCCGCCCCGGGCGGGCGCCGAGGCGCAATGCCGTCAGCTGATCCTGTCATCCTTGGAGACGGTGATCATGGTCTCCTGCGATCCGGGCACCTTTGCCCGGGACGCTGCGATCCTGACCGGCTCCGGTTTCACGGCCGAACGCGTCGTTCCGGTCGACCAGTTTGCCTGGAGCGCCCATGTCGAGATGGTCGGCGTGTTCCGGCGCAAGAAGCCGGCCCGGAGGCGGCGCTGAGGTCAGGGATAGAGGCGGCAACGGCTCCAGCCATCGTCGGCGCGTGTGAAGCGTACACGATCGTGTAGCCGGAACGGCCGGTCCTGCCAGAATTCCATCTGCAATGGCGTGATCCGGAATCCGGTCCAGTATGGGGGACGCGGAACGGCACCGACCGCATGCTTCGCGGCAAAGGTCGCAATCGCCTTCTCGAACGCGAAACGGCTCTCCAGCGGGCGCGATTGCTGGCTCGCCCACGCCCCGATGCGGCTGTCGCGCGGGCGGCTGGCGAAATAGGCGTCGGCCTCTTCCTCCGAGACCCGGGTCACCGGGCCGCGCGCGCGGATCTGCCGGCGGAGGCTCTTCCAATGCAGCACGAGCGCGGCCTTCGGGTTCTGCGTCAGCTCGACGCCCTTGGCCGATTCCGTGTTGGTATAGAAGACGAACCCAGCCTCGCTCGCCTCCTTGAGGAGCACCATGCGGACATCCGGGAGCCCGTCCGGATCCACGGTCGCCAGAGCCATCGCGGTCGGGTCGTTCGGCTCGGAGGCTTCGGCCTCCTTCATCCAGGCGGCAAAGAGCCGGAAAGGCTCGTCGGCCTCCGTGAAATCACCGGTTCTTAACCCGTCCGGGCTTGTATCCGTCGTCACTTGATGAAGCCGCTCACTACGATTGTTCGGATGCGTAAGGCTTATAAGTTGGTGTTGTCGTTTCGCGAAGCCAGGGACGTCGTGCTGCGGCTCGCATGCCTAGCATTGGCCGGACCGATGCTGGGAGGCTGCAGCTTCTCTACCGCGACCCTCGCGCCAGAGCCGCCGGAGGAGGTCACGGGTTCGATCGCGCCGGCGCCGGTCGCGCAGACCCTGTTCCACGACCTCGGCCCCGAGGAGGTGCGGCGCTCCCGTGCGGCCTTGGCCGTGGCGCTCGATCCCCAGGGCAATGGGCAGCCCGTGAAATGGGACAATCCCGAATCCCGTATGCGTGGTGAGATCGCGCCGGGCGGACCGCCCTTCGTCGAGGCGAACGAGATTTGCCGGACGTTCTCCGCGATCCTTCAGGCGCCGGAGGCTGCGACGAAGCGCGTCGTGGGAAGCGCCTGCAGATTATCCGGGGACGGTTGGATTCTGCGGAAGCTGCAGCCCAAGGTATAATCTGAGGAGGCGCCTCGGGCCGGCGTTGCGTTTACGCAACACTTGCCCCACATGAGGCCTAACATGTCGGCGAGGCAGGGGCCTCGCCCGGGCAGAGGCTCGGAGGCCCATGCGCAACCCCTACGATATTCTCGGCGTGCCGAAGACCGCCGGCGAGGCGGAGATCAAGAAGGCGTTCCGCAAGCTCGCCAAGCAGTATCACCCTGACAGCAACACCGCAGACCCGAAGGCGAAGGACAAGTTCGCCGAGGCGAACACCGCCTACGAGATCCTGGGCGACGCGGATAAGCGCGGGCAGTTCGATCGCGGCGAGATCGACGGCGACGGCAAGCCGCGGTTCCAGGGTTTCGAGGGTCAGGGCGCCGGCGGCGGCCGCGAGGGCTTTTCATTCGGCTTCGGCGGCGGGTCGCCGTTCGCGAGGGGAGGACGCCCTCCGGGCGGCGGCGGCGAGGACATCTTCTCGCAATTGTTCGGTGGAGCGATGCCGGGCGGCGGCGGGCGCGGACGAGCCAGCCGAGGCGAAGACATAGAGGCGACCCTGACCGTCTCGATCGAGGACATAGCGGCCGAGGCGAAGCAGCGCATCACCCTACCGGGCGGACGCGAGGTCGAAGTGACGTTGCCGCCCGGTGTGACGGACGGGCAGACGATCCGGCTGCGTGGTCTTGGCCGGCCAGGCGGCGGTGCCGACCCGGGCGATCTCATGCTCACGCTGAAAATCGCGGCGCAGGACCGCTACACGGTAGAGGGCAGCGACCTGCATCTCCGTTTGCCGATCGACCTCGATGACGCGGTGCTCGGCGGCAAGGTTCGTGTCCCGACCCCGACAGGCGCCGTCGAGATGAACATTCCGGCGATGACGAGCTCGGGCCGGACATTCCGGCTCCGCGGCAAAGGCCTTCCGAAAAAGGGCGGCAAGGGAGATCTGCTCGTCACGGCCGAGCTACGGCTGCCGGACGGCGTCGACGAAGACCTCGCCGACTACGCTCGGAGGCGGCGCGCCGCGCGGGTCGGGTAGGCAGGGCGCCGATCGATTCAGTCGGTTCGAGCCGTCACGTTCGAAAGTCTTCAGCCGGTCATCCTTGCGAACCCGACGTTTGCTCGCGATCGGTCAAGCGTGTCGGATCGGCGCTTGTTTGGTGGTCGTGTCGGCGACCCACAATTCCTGCAACCCGGGGTCGGGTAGGGGTGGAGGAGGTTCGCGCAATTTCCCCCGGTGTTAGCCACATCTG
>CAXUKK010000148.1:0-7265 GCA_964251455.1 uncultured Enterovirga sp. | reverse complement strand
CTCGAACACGCTCTCGTCGCGGTTGCCGGAGGCGATCACCACGCCGATGCGCGCATCCTTCGGCAAGGAGGTGCCGCCGAGAACCGTGTCGCAGGTCGTTTGGCGCGGATACATGCCGATCGGAGCCACCCAGCGCACCGTCTCCTCGAAAACGGTGCGCCAGAGGCTCGGGTCAGCCAGGACTCGCGCAAGCTGGTCCGGATTCGTGAGAAGCCCGACCAGCGCGGTCGCGATCGCGTCACGAGGCTCGTTCAGGCCTCCGCCGATGATCACCTTGACGTTGCCGCTGATCTCCTCGCGAGAGAGCGGATCGGCCGCGTGCATCATTGACGATACGATCGACTGGTCAGGATGCCTCTCGAAGTGCCGCATCGCGTCGTCCAGGGCGGTATCGATCGCGCTCGTCGCTTCCTCGGCCTTGCGCCAGATCTCGGGGTCATCCCCGTAATTGCCGGTCGCATCCATCATGGCCTGCGACCATGTCCGGAGGTCGAGCTGATCGACGTCGTACAAACCGAGGAGCTGGCCGAGGCAGCGCGACGCACAGGGCGCACCCAAACGATCGAAGAGATCCGCCTCGCCCTCGGCAACGAAGCCGTCGATCAACTCGTCGACAATCCGCTGGAAGATCGGCATCCAATGCGATCTCACGGTGCCGGGCCGCAGCGCCGGTTCACAGGCGAGCCGCTCACGCCGGTGCGCCGCGCCGTCCTTGCGGAGCAGCGTGTTACCCATGACACGGATCATCAGCGAACCTACCTCCGCGGCGCTGAAGGTGTCCGGATCGCGTTCGAGCGCCACGATGTCGGCATGCCGCGTCACCAGGTAGCGGTTCGCGGCCGGCACCCAGGCCACCGGCTCATGGGCTCGCAACTGAGCATAGGCCGAATACGGATCTCGCCAGAGATCCGCGAGATCGAGGCGCGCGCCGAGGCTCCGTTCGGGGGCGAGTTGCGCACTCATCTGATCCTCCCAGCTGCGCTAGTATCAGTACCATCCTGCGGGAAACTGCTTAACGTGTAAAACGGATTCTACGATGACCCGGCAGGTGCCTGACGCATCTTCCGTTCCTTTCCTCGACGCAGCAAATGCACTTAACACGATAAATAGGTTGTCCTCGGAGGCGATCCGCTTTAAGCGTTTCTCATCGGGCTACGGCTTTCGGCCGCGCCCGGCGAAGCGGCCGCAAGAAGCCGGTTCGGTGGGTCGGAAACCAGCTCGGAGGAAACATGTCTCGGAAGTGGGTCCGGGCGGCAGCCGCTCTTGCGGCGCTCGCCGTTTCGGCAGGCGCGAAAGCTGAGATCAAGATCGGGTCGGTGCTGTCTCTAACCGGGCCGGCCGCCTCCCTCGGCATCCCCGAGAAGAACACGATCGAGATCTTGCCGAAGACGCTCGCGGGCGAGCCGGTCCGCTTCATCATCCTCGACGATGCGAGCGAGCCGGCCAACGCGGTGAGGGCGGCGCGGAAGCTCGTCGACGAGGAGAAGGTCGACATCATCATGGGGCCGACGATCACCCAGTCGTCGCTGGCGCTGCTGGAGGTGATCGGGTCCTCCAAGACGCCGATGATCAGCCTGGCTGGATCGTCGATCATCGTGACCCCGCCCGAGGGCAACAAGGCGTGGTCGTTCATGCTGGCGCCGGCCGAGACCTCGATGGGCCACTACATTTTCCGGCACATGGCTAAAACCGGGAAGAGGACGGTTGCCTTCATCGGCTTCAATGACGCCTTCGGCGACAGCTTTCTCGGCGAGATGAAGAAGCTCGCCGAGAAGAACAACGTGAAGCTCCTCACCGACGAGCGCTTCGGACGCACGGATACGAGCGTCACCGCGCAGGTCCTGAGGGCCGTGAGCACCAACCCGGACGCCATCATCATCGGAGCCTCCGGCACGCCCTCCGTCGCCCCGATCCTGGAGCTCCGGAAGCTGAACTATCGCGGCAACATCTACGGGAACCAGGGGATGGCCAATTCCGACTTCCTCCGGGTCGGCGGCGCGCAGCTCACCGGCCTGATGCTTCCCATCTCACCGGTGCTGGTCGCCGAGCAGCTGCCCGATTCCAACCCGACCAAAGGCCCTGGCGTCGAGTACCTGAATATCTACGAAGGCAAGTACGGCCCGAACACCCGCACGCTGTTCGGTGCGACGGCGTGGGACGCGTTCATGATCCTGGACAAAACGACGGCGGTCGCCCGGAGGGCCGCTGCGCCCGGAACGCCCGAATTCCGAAGTGCGCTTCGCGATGCCATCGTGCAGACCAAGGACTTCGTCGGCAGTCAGGGCGTCTTCACGATGAGCGAAAAAGACCACAACGGGACAGATCTGCGGGCCCAGGTTCTCGTCGAAATCAAGAACGGCAAGTGGACCTACGTCCCGGTCGACTGACGCCGCAGGCTAGCACCGGACAGCGCCCGCCTCTCGGCGCGGTCACGGCCCTCCGCTGATCCACCGCGACCGGTCCGCCATGAACAGTTTCATCGCCGTCCTCCTCGCGCAGGACGGGCTGACGACCGGCGCGATCTACGCCCTGCTCGCGATCGCACTCGTGATGCTCTTCTCGGTGACCCGGGTCGTCCTTGTCCCGCAGGGCGAAATCATCAGCTTCGCCGGCCTGACCCTCGCAACCATCCAAGCCGGCCGCATGCCGGGCACGCTCTGGATCATCGTGATCGGGGGCGCCTTGGTGGCGACGTTAGACCTGTGGGCCTATCTGCGCGGCGATCGCAGCCGAACCCGGCTCCGCAATGCCGCGCTCTACTTCGCCGGACCGCTGATCGTAGCGGCGCTGAGCCGTGCAGCGCTGGGGTTCGAAAGTTCCCAGGCCACTGCCATCGCGCTCACCCTTCTCATCGTCGTGCCCATCTCGCCGATCATGTACCGCCTGGCCTTCGAGCCCCTCACGAATGCCTCCGTGCTCGTGCTGCTCATGGTGGCGGTCGCGATCCATTTCGCCCTCCTGGGCCTCGGGTTGCTGTTCTTCGGCCCGGAAGGCTCCCGCACCGCGCCGCTCTTTCCCGAGCAGCTGACGATCGGCGGGTTCATGCTGTCGCAACAAGCCCTCTTCGTCGTCCTCACAACCCTCCTGCTGATGGGCCTGATGGGGCTGTTCTTCGGGCGGACCCTGCGCGGGAAGGCGCTCCGCGCGACCGCCATGAACCGGACCGGCGCTCGGATCGTCGGCATCAGGACGGCGTCGGCCGGGGTCACGGCGTTCCTCCTGGCCGGGCTGATCGGCACCGTGTCGGGGATACTGATCTCGCCGATCACGACCGTATACTACGATACAGGCTTTCTGATCGGCCTGAAGGGCTTCATGGCCGCCATCGTCGGCGGCCTGGCGTCCTACCCCCTCGCGGTACTCGGCGCCGTGACAATCGGGCTCCTCGAGACCTTCTCGTCCTTCTACGCGAGCCTCTACAAGGAGGCGATCGTCTTCGCCCTCATCATCCCGATCCTGATGTGGCGCTCCTTCACCTCCCGCCATGCCGAGGAGGAGGAGGAGGAATGATCGTCCGTCGCGCCTTCTTCGGGATCTTCCTGCTTCTGATCCTTGTCCTGCCGGTCGTGATCCCGGCCTATCAGGTCACGTTGATGAACTATGTCGGGCTCGGGAGCCTGGTCGCTCTGGGCCTCGTCCTCCTGACGGGTATCGGAGGCCTGACCTCGTTCGGACAGGCGGCTTTCGTCGGCATCGGCGCCTATACGACGGCCTTCCTGACCACGACCTACGGCCTATCACCGTGGCTCACTCTGCCGCTCGGACTCGTCGCCTGCGGGATCGTGGCTTACCTCCTCGGCTTCATCACCTTGCGTCTGCAGGGACATTACCTCGCGCTCTCGACCATCGCCTGGAGCCTCAGCCTCTTCTTCCTTGTCGGCACGTTCGAGAGCCTCGGCGGCCGCAACGGCATGACCGACGTGCCCGCCGTGTCGGTCTTCGGCTACGAGTTGAGCGATCCGCGCAGCTATTCGTACCTCATTTGGGCCTGCGTCGCGGTGGGGCTCCTCAGCGTCCACAACCTGCTGCATTCGCGCCCTGGCCGGGCCATCCGGGTGCTGAGGGCGAGGTCGACCATGGCAGAGGCCTTCGGGATCGACACGGCCCAGATGCGCTCGGTCATCTTCATCCACGCGGCGCTCCTGGCCGCAGTCTCCGGCTGGCTCTTCGCGCATCTCGTCCGTTTCGTGAGCCCGACTCCGTTTGGCGTGAATGCCTCGATCGAGGCGCTCTTCATGGCGGTTCTGGGCGGCGCGAGCTCGATTTGGGGTGCAGTGGTCGGCGCGGCGGTGATCACGCTCCTGCGCGACAGGATCGAGGACGTGATTGGGGCGATGATCGGCGTATCCGGCTCGGCCGAGATCATCGCCTTCGGCGTCCTCATGGTCGTCATGCTGCAACGCGCACGCACCGGTATCGTACCGTTCCTAGCGCGGCTCCTGCCTCCAGCTCCTCCGGCCGCCATCCCAGCCGCGGCGTTACCCCTTCCCACACGCGAGCGCCCGGGCACCGACGGTGCAATCCTCGAGGTGAGCGGGGTGGTCCGCCGCTTCGGAGGTTTGGTGGCTGTCAACGGAATGTCGTTCACCGTCCGGCGCGGTGAGATCCTTGGTGTCATCGGGCCGAACGGCGCCGGAAAGTCGACGCTCTTCAATCTGGTGACCGGCGTCCTGAAGCCGAACGAAGGCGAGATCCGGTTCAGCGGCCGGAGGACGGATGCACTCCCGTCACGGGAGATCGCGGCGCTCGGCATGGCCCGCACCTTCCAGCACGTGCAACTCCGTTCCGACATGTCGGCGCTGGAGAATGTCGCACTGGGCGCGCATCTCCGCAGCAGCCAGGGCGTCCTGGCTGCCATTCTGCGCCTCGACAGGCGCCAGGAGGCGTCGCTCCTGGCCGAGGCCGGCCGACAGATCAAGCGCGTGGGGCTGGGCGTGCACATGCACGAGGCGGCCGGCAACCTCGCACTCGGGCAGCAGCGCATCCTCGAAATCGCGCGCGCGCTTGCGGCCGACCCGCTGCTGCTGCTGCTGGACGAGCCGGCGGCCGGCCTGCGCTACGCGGAGAAACAGGCGCTAGCCGAGGTGCTGAAGCAGTTGCGGAGCGAAGGCGCGAGCATACTGGTCGTCGAGCACGACATGGATTTCGTCATGAACCTCGTCGATCGGCTCGTAGTGATGGATTTCGGCACGCAGATCGCGATCGGACTTCCTGCGGACATCCAGGCCCATCCAAAAGTCCAGGAAGCCTATCTCGGGATCGCCGCATGAGCGCTCTCCTCGAGGTTCGCGGCCTCACCGTCAGCTACGGAAAGATCGAGGCCGTCCACGGGGTCGACCTCACGGTACCCGCCGGCTCGATCGCCGCGGTGATCGGGCCGAACGGCGCCGGGAAGACGACGCTTCTGAACGCGGTGCTCGGGTTGCTGCCGCGCGGCGGAAGCGTCCGCTACCTGGGTGAGGAGCTTCGCGGATCCGAGGTGGAAGCAGCCGTCGAGAGAGGCCTCGGCCTGGTGCCGGAGCGGCGCGAGCTTTTCGGCGGGATGAGCGTGGAAGACAATCTCCTTCTTGGGTCCTATCCTCGCCGCAGCGTGAAGGATGGCAGCCGCCAGGCGGACTTCGACGCCATGTATGCGCGGTTCCCGCGGCTGCGGGAAAGGCGGCAGCAGCTAGCCGGGACCCTTTCGGGTGGCGAGCGCCAGATGCTCGCTATCGCCCGCGCCCTGATGGGCCGGCCCAGGCTTCTGATGCTGGACGAGCCAAGCCTCGGGCTGGCGCCGCTGATCGTGCGCGAGGTGTTCGACATCATCAAGAGCCTGCGCGATTCCGGCGTCTCGATTTTGCTGGTCGAGCAGAACGCCCGCGCTGCCCTGCAGGTCTCGGATTACGGCTACGTGCTGGAGACCGGCTCCGTCGTGCTCGAGGGCTCGGCCGACGAGCTTGCCGGCAACCCGCGGGTCGCGGCGGCCTATCTCGGCCTAGCGGGAAAACCGGTCGCCGCCTGAACCCCACGCTCCTGCGCCGGAGGCGCGTGGATAAAGCGCCCGGGGCTCGTCTGGCCGTCGGCGCGGCAGGGTCACCTCGATGAGCGACGGCCTGTTGTCACCGAGCGCCCTCGCCAAGACGGGCCGGATTGCGTCCGGGCTCTTCGCGCCCATTCCAGATCCCTTGTAGCCGGAAAATCGAGATCGACGACGTCGCCTCCTGAAGTTCAGGCATTCAGAAGGCCCCTCACCTCAGTGAAGGCTTAAGTCTTACGCAGGCATTGTGCTTGCGGGCCGTCCTGAAGACGCGCTCGAAACCAGTCTGGGGAAACACATGGCGAAAGCTGCAAGCAAGACCGCCGCTGCATCGGCGAAGAGCACCGTGAAAGCGGTTGCCGAGAAGGTGACGAAGAGCGCGAAGGCCGCCGTCGATGCCGTGACGCCCGCTGCACCCAAGAAAGCGGCCGCCAAGCCGGCACCTAAGACGGCGGCGGTCAAGCCGGCCGCGAAGGCTGCTCCGGCGAAGAAGGCTTCCGGCAAGAAGTGATCTGGGGCTCACCGGGGCCGGCATGCGGCTCGGTCCCGGTGACCGTTCACCTCGGCGCGTTCATCGTTCACGAGTAGACCGTGCCGCGATCAGTATCCGGCCCATGAAGCCGATCAGGCAGACTGGCGCGCCTCGCCCCTATCGCGGCCGAGTTCGCCGCGCTCCCGCCCCTTCATCCTGACCGTCGGGCATGATCCGCTCATCGGCGAGGTCGGGCCCGTGCCGAGGCGCTGCGACGGGCCGGCGTCCGGGTACAGCTCTTCATTTCCAGCAGCTAGTTCCCCTGCCATCGCGCAAACGGCGTGCTCCAGACGCGCCGAAGAAAATACGAGCATCAAGCAACAGCAAGCCACCAAGTATCAGCAATCCTGACCGTGAGCGGTCAACTCGCTTTGGCCAAGGCCTTTGGACGGCGTCAACAGCCGGGCAGGTCGTTCAGGCCTGTGTCATCTGCGATCCCTGAGTGTTACGTCCGATTCGAACACGCTGGACGTTGTCGGCACTCTCTTCAGGGCCATGCTGCTCGCGCGCCCGCTGATCCTATCCATCGATACCGAGGTCTTTAATGCGGCAGCTGCGACTTTTGACGAGGATCGTGTTTTTCGTAATCAGCGTTTTCCTGATGGGCGTTGCGGGCGGTCTCATTGTATTCGCCGGGATGCAACTCATTTCAGGATTGTATACGCCTGATCAAGACACCGGAAAGGATCTACTTGATTCGATTGGTTACGCCAT
>CAXUKK010000147.1:0-7289 GCA_964251455.1 uncultured Enterovirga sp. | reverse complement strand
AGATCTCCGCCGGGTGCTCCAGGTAGCTCGCGAGATTGTAGAACAGCACGTAGCCGATGCGCCCGCCGAGCACGATGCCGAGCGCGATCCAGACGATCTGATCGTCCATGTCGGCCTGGGTCGGCCGGCGCGTGTCGCCCCATAGCGCGGCATTCGCGGCGAGGCGGCGCGAATACCACCAGCCGAGCAGGATGCCGGCGACATAGGACAGCGCGTACCAGCGGATGGCAAAGGGCCCGACCGCGAGGGCCACCGGATCGATATGCGGGAACGGGATGGCGAGGAGCGGCATGTCTGGTCGGGTGCGAGTCGCCGATCGTGGCGGTGTCGACCCTCCCGGGCTGGAGCGTCAAGTCCGCGATCGGTCGGGGCGGTTGCGGCGCGTCGCTCTCCGCCTCATGTAGCGGGGATGCCGGCCCGGGCCGGGATGTCTTTCGAGAGGATCAACGATGGCCGGACCGAGCCGCCTGATGGACGATTTCGCCCGCCTCGTCACCGACGCGACAGGAGCCGCCCAGGGCGTCCGGCGCGAGGTCGAGACGGCCGTGAAGACCCAGATCGAACGCATGCTCCGCGACATGGATGTCGCCACCCGCGAGGAAGTGGAGGTGCTGCGCGACATGGTGTCGGTGCTGCGGACCGAGAACGAAGCCCTCGCGGCCAGAGTCTCGATCCTTGAGGGAAGCGGAAGGCCGCTGCCGGACCCGACATCCGGCATGGCCTGAGCGGGAGACGGCTCAGGCCGCCTCGCGATCCCGGAGCTTCGTCGTGCTTTCGATGAGCTTCATGGCGCCGCTCGCCGGCACCGGGGCGCCGAACAGGAAGCCCTGGCCGAACGTGCAGCCGCGTTCGGCCAGCCAATCGGAATTGTCCAGGTTCTCGATGCCTTCGGCCGTCGTCATGATGCCGAGGCTCTGGCCGAGCCCGATGATCGCGCTGATGATCTTGGCGCTCTCCTCGTTCTCGAGCGACTGAACGAACGAGCGGTCGATCTTGATCTTGTCGAACTTGAGCTCGCGCAGGTGGTAGAGGCTCGAATAGCCGGTGCCGAAATCGTCGAGCGCGATCGAGACGCCCGCGCCCTGCAGGACGCCGAGCGTCGCACGGGCGACATCCAGATCGTTCGTCAGCGCCGATTCCGTGATCTCGATCTCGAGCCGCCGCGGGTCGAAGGCGGTCTCGCGCAGGATCGACAGGATCCGAGCGGCGAGGAGCCTGTCCTTGAACTGATGGGGCGAGATGTTGATCGACAGGCCGAGATGCGTCGGCCAGGCGCGTGAATCGGCACAGGCCTGCCGCAGCAGGCTGTAGCAGAGCTCGGTGATGACGCCCGTATCCTCGGCGAGCGGAATGAAGACGTCGGGCGCAATGATGCCACGCTCCGGATGGTACCACCGTGCGAGTACCTCGAATCCAAGCAGCGTGTGCCCTGGAAGCGAGACGAGCGGCTGGTAATGCGGCCTGATCTGGCCGCCCGAAATCGCGGCTCTCAGCGCGATTTCGAGCGATACTCGCTCCTTCAGCTCCTCGTCCATCTTCTGCTCGAAGAACCTGAACGTGTTCCGGCCCTCGCGCTTGCCCCTGTACATCGCGATGTCGGCAGCCCGCAGCAGCGCTTCCGCGTCCTGGCCATCCTCGGGAAAGAGAGCGATCCCGATGGTTGACCCGATGTCGATGCGGGCGTGCTCCCAGTGGATCTGATCTGCCAGACGCGTGATGATCTGCTGGGCGAAACGGATCAGGTCCCCGCTGCTCGACCCGCGCGGCAGGAAGATGCAGAACTCGTCGCCGCCGAGGCGAGCCGCCACGGCGTCCTTCGGCATGAGAGCGTCGAGCCGCTCCGCGACTTCACAGAGAACGGCGTCGCCCGCCGCGTGACCATACACATCGTTGACCGGCTTGAACCGGTCCAGGTCGATCAGGAACACGGCCGAGGGATCCCGCATGGGATTGCCGGCAGTGGCCTTCTCGATCGTCTCGATGAGCATGCGGCGATTGGGCAGTGCCGTCAGTGTGTCCCGCCGCGCAATGGATAGGGCGGCGACTTCCGCGGCTTGCCGAGCGTGCATCTCACGCCGCAGCCGCAGGGACTTCAGCGCTGAAGCCGCCGCCAGAGCGAAGCTCATGAGGAAGCCGAGGAAGATGATGCTCGACAGGCCGTTCTCCACAACGGCGATCTGCATGCTCGTGAAGATGCCGAGCGTGTCGCCGATGATCCAGAGACAGCACGCGATGCCCAGCAGGCAGCAAAGCTCGTAGAGCTCGCCCCTGTTCAGACTCCCTGGCTGGGCCTCACCCATTGATAGCGGCTCCCGATCGGTGCCGAGACAATGGGGCGCAACACTTGTCCAGACATGAATCCAGGGACGAGCATTCTAAGCATCGTTAATCGAAGGTGCCTGAAGAGACCCCTCGCGAACGAGCCCTCGCACCGAACTGCGCGCCTCGTCAGACCCGGTCGAGAGCCGCGCAGACATCGGCCATGAGATCGTCCACGTGCTCGAGCCCGACCGAGAGGCGGACGAGCCCGTCCGTGATCCCCATCGCGGCTCGGGCTTCGGGCTTCAATCGCTGGTGCGTCGAGGTCGCCGGATGCGTGACGAGCGTCTTGGCGTCGCCGAGATTGTTCGAGATCCGGGCGATCTTCAGGGCGTTCATGAACCGAAACGCCCCGGCCTTCCCGCCAGCGACGTCCAGCGCGATCAGGGTCGAGCCGCCCTTCATCTGCCGGCGGACGATTTCGGCCTGTGGATGGTCGGGACGTCCCGGATAGACGACGCGCAAGGCGTTGCGGTGCTCTGCGACGGCATCCGCCAGGGTACCGGCCGAGCGGGTCTGGCGCTCGACTCGCACAGACAGCGTCTCCAGCGATTTCAGCATGACCCAGGCATTGAACGGCGACATCGCCGGCCCGGTCTGGCGCAGGAAATTGTGGATGTGGGTGTTGATGAAGTCGGTAGAGGCGAGGACGACGCCACCCAGACAACGCCCCTGGCCGTCGACATGCTTGGTGGTCGAATAGACGACGCAATCGGCGCCCAGTTCCAGGGGCTTCTGCCAGAGCGGGGTCGCGAACACGTTGTCGACCACCAGGGTCGCGCCCGCCGCATGGGCGATCTCCGCGATCGCGGCGATGTCGATGATCTCCAGCGTCGGATTGGCGGGGCTCTCGAGAAAGAAGGTGCGGGTCTCCGGACGAACGGCGGCGCGCCACTCGTCGAGGTCGGTCCCGTCAACGAGCGTCGAGGCCACGCCGAAACGCGGGAGGAGCTCCTGGACGATGTAGAGGCAGGAGCCGAACAGGGCCTTCGCGGCCACGACGTGATCGCCGGCCTTCACCTGGCCGACGAGCGAGGCCGTCACGGCAGCCATGCCGCTCGCCGTCGCGCGCGCTGCCTCCGCTCCTTCCAGGGCGGCCATTCGGGCCTCGAACATGGCAACGGTCGGATTAGAGAACCGGGCATAGAGGAACCCCGGCTCGTCCCCGGCGAACCGTCGCTCGCACTCCTCCGCGCTGTCGTAGACGTGTCCCTGCGTCAGGAAGAGCGCCTCCGACGTCTCGTTGAACTCCGATCGAAGCGTCCCGGCATGAACGAGGAGCGTGTCTGGGTGGTGGCCAGCGGGCCGATCGGGTTGCGACATCGGGCGGATCTCGTTCCTGTCTCGCTCTATGTCCGTCTCGGATGCATGGGCGAGTTCGGCATCGTCTGACGGACCTTGGACCAACCTGCATGCTCTGCAGGCATGGCTTGATTACTAAATCATCTACGCATGCGCTTGAAGCATACCCAGCGTGCGGCGCAAACCCTTCTGTGCAGCGCAGCATGGATTATGTTGCACCGCACTAGGGGAAACGCTCGCGGCCTTTTCGGAGATTGTCATGCCCGCGGTTTCAACACAGCTCAACGACTTCATCATGCCCCGCGCCATCAGCGTAGCGGCAGCAAAGCCGGTCAACCCGGTTTCGGTCTTGGCCCGGATCGTCAGCGCGTTCACTGAGGCTCGCAGCCGCCAGGCAGAGCGTGAGGTCGCCCGCCTCATCTCGCTCCGCGGTGGGCGCATGTCGGACGATCTCGAGCGCCAGATCGAGCGCCATTTCGTCTGATCCGGCGCGCTCCGGCCGACGCGGTTGACCGGAACCGCAATGAGGCGCGGCCGCCCTTGCGGCCGCGGTTTGCGTGTTGCGCCGTGCTTCGACTGGGATCATATCGCCGCATCTGATCGGAGCCGGCGATGATCAAGTTCTACTTCAACCTCTCCCCGAATCCCATGAAGGTGGCGCTCGCTCTCGAGGAGATGGGCCTCGCCTACGAGCCGCACGCGATCGACACCCGCAAGGGCGACCAGTTCGGGGCGGAGTTCCTGGCCGTGAACCCCAACGGCAAGGTCCCGGCCATCGTGGACGGCGACACGACCGTGTTCGATTCGAACGCCATCCTCCTGTACCTCGCCGAGAGGAGCGGCCAGTTCGGACCGGCCCACGGGGCAAAGTCTCGTGGCGAGTTCCTGTCCTGGCTCATGTTCGTGGCGACGGGGATCGGGCCGTTCTCCGGCCAAGCCGTCCATTTCAAGCACTTCGCGCCGGAGCGTGTCGCCTACGCCGACACCCGGTATCAGTACGAGGCGGACCGGCACTACACGATCGTGGACCAGCGCCTCGCAGACCGGCCGTATCTCGCAGGGGATACCTACAGTGTCGCCGACATGGCGCTTTGGGGATGGGCCCGCATGGTGCCTTTCATACTCGGCGACGACGCCTGGACGAGATTCCCGAACCTGAAGCGCCTGCTCGACGAGATCGCGGGCCGGCCGGCGGCCATCCGCGTCGAGGACCTTCGCACGCGGCAGGGCGGGGCGTTCAAGGCGCAGATGGACGACGAGGCCAGAGCTGTCATGTTCAAGCACGTGCAGGCTGCCTGACTTAGACGAGCCTGCGGACTGACCCGGCCGTCAGCGGCCGGGTCGAAGCTTTCCGGTCAGGGCGCGCCAGCGGCCCTCCGTCCAGCGCGCGGCCCGCTCCAGCTGCGGCTTCAGGCCGGGCGCATCCTCGGCCAGGAGCGCCAACCCGAGAGGCAGCATCCAGATCCCGAGAATCGGCAGGATCGAGAAGATCCCGCCGAGGATGAGCAGGATGGCTGCGCCGAACCGAACCGTGCGGCGCGAGGGTTCGCGGAGCCACGCCACCGCTGAACTCACCTTTGCGGGCAGGCGCGCAAGCAGCCCCTCGATCCGGGCATCCCACGCAGCTGACAGATCGTTCATTCCGGCTCCGAAAACCGGGCCCGCGAAATTGCGGCCCGGAGGTGCGTCAGATGGGCTTCGCCCGCCGGATTGGAAGGTTCAGCGGACCCCGAGAAGCTCGACGTCGAAGATGAGGGTGGCGTTGGGCGGAATGACGCCGCCTGCGCCGCGGGCACCGTAGCCAAGCTCGGCCGGAATGGTCAGGATCCGTCGGCCGCCGACCTTCATGGTCGCGACTCCCTCGTCCCAGCCGCCGATGACGCGGCCTTCGCCGAGCGGGAACGAGAAGGGCTGGCCACGGTCGCGCGACGAATCGAACTTCTTGCCCTGCTTGCCGCTCTCGTCGAGCCAGCCCGTGTAGTGGACGTTGACCGTCTGGCCCTGCTTCGGCGCGGGCCCCGTGCCGACGACCTCGTCGCGGTACTTGAGGCCCGACGCGGTCGTAACGGTGTCGGCGGCAGAAGCGGAAACGGTCATGGCGAGGAGAGCTCCAAGAACGGGAAGGAGGCGGGGCATGCAGGGCTCCGAGATGTGGCGCGCGACCTAGCACGCCCGGGCCGCAGAGGGGAAATCACACCGATCCGCTCGGGAGCGCGACGTCGCCGTTCACGTTCGCGAGTGCAAGGCGGGTACATCGCGTTGCCGCCTCTCCCCGAGCACGTTCGAGGGTCATATACCGGGAGGGAGAAACCTCATGCTGCATCGACGCCGATTCATCGCCGGACTGGCCGCGCTTTCGCCAAGCGCGGCGCTGGCCCAGGCCTCCTCCGCCCCGGCTGCACTTCGCGCCCTGGCTGCGGGAGAAACGGTCGCCCTCATTCGGCACGCGACTGCGCCCGGAACGGGAGACCCGCCCAGCTTCCGCCTGGGCGATTGCTCTACTCAGCGCAACCTGTCCGAGGCCGGCCGGCGCCAGGCGGCTGAGATGGGTCGCAGGTTGCGTGACGCGGGCGTCCTCGTCACTGAGGTGCATTCCAGCCGGTGGTGTCGCGCGCTCGACACCGCAAAGCTCGCTTTCCCGGAGGTGCCGATCACGCCTGACGCTGCGCTGGACAGCTTCTTCGACGAGCGAGGGAACCGCGAGCGGCAGACCGAACAGGCCCGAACGCTCGCGGCCTCCTGGCGCGGGCGGCAGGGCACGCTCGCCCTGATCACGCATCAGGTGAACATCACGGCTCTCACCGACGTCTTTCCCGCGGAAGGTGAGATCATCGTGCTCCGACCGACAGACCCCTCGACCGTCACGGTGGTCGGCCGCGTACGATTTTGATCGCCGGGGACACGTGCAGGCGATCGCCTCCCGCGCTACATAGCCCGGACGGTGACATCCAGGCGTCGAGGCCATCATGCTGCAGGCCCACGAGGACGTGGCGCTGCTCGAGACCGAGATCGAAGCGCTCGCCGAGCGGATGGAAAGCTGCCGCAAGCTGTTGCTCGTGACAAAGGCGTCGATCGTATTCGGGATCGCGGCCCTGGTCCTGCTCGCGGCTGGCGCGTTCGGGTTCTCGCCGCTCTGGCTCGTCCTGGGCTTCACCGCCGTGCTCGGCGGCTCGGCGCTGCTCGGATCCACCCGCACGACGGTGCAGGGCCTGAGGGAGCGCCTTCTCGAGCTCGAAAGTAGACGCGCCGCGATCATCTCGGGGCTCGAGCTTCGGATTCTGACCGCTTCAGAGCACAGCGACCTTCCTTCAACCAGAGGTGCGTGGGCGCACAATAATTCGGAAACAACTCGTGGATAAGTTGAGCGGGCGCGTGAGGAGGACGCGATGTTCGACAGGAAACAGAAGCTCACACGATCCACCGCCTGCAACGACAATGGCTTGGCATCCGTGCTCGGCGGGCGCGCGGTGGCACCCTGCGGCGTCCTGACGGCCGCCGCCCGGGCATGCGAACTGGTTCTTCTCAGCTATGTCGCGCAGGGCTCGATGATCGTCATGCGGGCAGGCAGAAGGCCGGTCGCGACCGCCGCCTGAGCGGGCGACGGCGGCTACTGGTATAGGGCGACCGGCTGGAACGCCCTGATCAGGTCGCCGTCGAGCTTGCCGACC
>CAXUKK010000146.1:0-7292 GCA_964251455.1 uncultured Enterovirga sp. | reverse complement strand
GGACGAGGTTGATCAGGCGGCAGCTTTGGCCGGCTCGGCCGGCAATGCAGCCTTCGCCTGGGCGACGATCGCGGCAAAAGCCTCCGGTTCGCGGATCGCGATGTCGGACAGCACCTTGCGGTCGACCTCGACGCCGGCCTTGGCCAGTCCGTCGATCAGGCGCGAATAGGTCAGGCCATGCTCGCGGGCTGCCGCGTTGAGGCGCTGGATCCAGAGCGCGCGGAACGAACGCTTCCGGTTCTTGCGATCCCGGTAGGCGTATTGCATCGACTTCTCGACCGCCTGCTTGGCGATCCGGATCGTGTTCTTGCGACGGCCATAAAAGCCCTTCGCCTGATCCAAAACCTTCTTGTGCTTGGCGTGGCTCGTCACGCCGCGTTTTACGCGGGCCATGGGTGATCTCCTGGGAAGCTAATCGGTATCTGCGGGAAGCGTCGGTTCTTCAGGCGAACTGACCGAAGGTCAGGCGTTCGGCAGGAAGAACTTCTTCACCTTGTCGGCGTCGCCCTTGAACATGGCGGTCGTGCCGCGCAGGTTGCGGATCTGCTTCTTCGTCCGCTTGATCATGCCATGCCGCTTGCCGGCCTGGGCCCTGATCACCTTCCCCGTACCGGAGATCTTGAACCGTTTCTTGGAACCCGAATGGGTCTTGAGCTTGGGCATTTGGCTCTCCTGAACGCGCCGCGCCCGGGCGAGCCCGGGCGGCGCTTCGATGGCTGCTTGGGAGCAGGAATGAACCGCCACGGCAGCCCTACCGGCCGGACGATCCAGGGCGCGGCTTATGACAGACAGGCTCCTTCGCTGCAAGTACTTGTGCTTCCGTGGCGGCGGTGGAAAGTCGAGGCGAACGAAGCGCGGCGAGAACTGGCCGTCGATGAACGTCGCTGTAAAACTCCTCGATCCCCGCCTCCGCGCCTGGGGCTTTCCCCATTGGGGATCGGCCATGGCTGCAGGACTCGACCTGTTCGCCTGTCTCGACGAGCGGTTGATCCTCGCGCCGGGCGATGCGCCCGTGCTCGTGTCCTCGGGGATCGCGATCCGGATCGGCGATCCCGGCTGGTGTGCCGTCATCGCACCCCGCTCCGGCCTCGGCCATCGCGGCCTCGTGCTCGGCAACACGATCGGCATCATCGATGCGGATTACGAGGGCCCGTGCCTCGTCTCGGCCTGGAACCGCAATCCGCCGGGATCGGATATGATCACCATTTCGCCCGGGGACCGGCTCGCCCAGATGTTCTTCGTCCCTGTTGCTCGGCCGGACTTCACGATCGTGGACGAGTTCGCGATCCCTAGCGCCCGCGGCACCGGCGGTTTCGGTTCGACGGGGCACGGACGTGGCGCCGACCCAGAGACCCGCTCGTGAACCTCCTGTCGCGCCGAAGCCTCTTCGCAATTGCCGCCGTGGTCGACATCGCGCTGCACGCCCGTCCGATCCCGGTCACGGCAAGGGCGCTCGCGGGGCGCCACAACCTTCCGCCGCGGCATCTCGAGACCGTGCTCCAGGCACTCGTGCGGACAGGCATCCTGAAGGGCCTGCGCGGGCCTCGCGGCGGCTACGAGCTTGCCCGGGAACGTCGGCGGGTTTCGGTCGGGGACATCGTCCGGGCCGTCCAGAGCGGCGACGAGCGCGATGACGATGTCGGACCCGGGCAGGCCGACGCTCCTCGTTCGCCGCTCGTCGCGGACGTCGTGGCACCCGCGGTGGCGGCAGCCGGGGAGGTGTTCCTGCGCGAACTCGACGAGATCACCGTCGAGGATCTCTGCAAACGCGCCGATACGGGCGGCACAGGCGGTCACCCAGTGGATTTCACGATCTAGGCACGTAGATTTCCCGAAATATCGACAGCGTGATGGGAAAAGGGTAGAAGCAGGCAGCTTCCGAGGAGAGGGACATGGCTCAGACAGCGTTGAGGCATCCGGCCGGTGAGACCCGCACGCGGGGCCGCGGCAAGGTCTATGGATCGATTACGGAGACCATCGGCGATACGCCGCTCGTCCGGCTCGACCGCCTGACGAAGCAGAAGGGCGTCAAGGCCGAGATCCTGCTCAAGCTCGAGTTCTTCAATCCCATCGCGAGCGTGAAGGACCGCATCGGCGTCAGCATGGTCGATGCGCTCGAGGCATCCGGCCGTCTCAAGCCCGGCGGAACGCTGATCGAGCCGACATCGGGCAACACGGGCATCGCGCTCGCCTTCGTGGCGGCGGCGCGCGGCTATCGCCTGATGCTGGTCATGCCGGAGACGATGTCGATCGAACGCCGCAAGATGCTCGCGTTCCTGGGGGCCGAACTCGTGCTCACGCCCGGCCCGCAGGGCATGAAGGGCGCGATCGCAAAGGCCGAGGAACTCCTCAGCCAAACGCCCGGCGCCGTCATACCGCAGCAATTCCAGAATCCGGCCAATCCCGAGATCCATCGCCTCACGACCGCCGAGGAGATCTGGAACGATACGGCGGGCGAGCTCGACGTGTTCATCTCGGCCGTGGGCACCGGCGGCACCATCACGGGCGTCGGCGAGGTGCTGAAGCCGCGCCTGCCGAACCTGAAGGTGATCGCGGTGGAGCCGGAGGATTCTCCGGTGCTCTCCGGCGGCCAGCCGGGCCCGCACAAGATCCAGGGCATCGGGGCCGGCTTCGTGCCCGACATCCTCGATCGCGGCGTGATCGACGAGATCCTGACCGTCTCGAACCAGACAGCGTTCGAGACGTCGCGCCTCCTGGCCCGTGTCGAGGGTGTTCCGGGCGGCATCTCGACGGGCGCGAACGTCGCCGCTGCACTCGAGGTCGCGGCCCGGCCAGGCATGGAGGTCAAGCGCATCGTCACGGTCGCGTGCTCCTTCGCCGAGCGCTACATCTCAAGCGCGCTCTTCGACGGGATTGGCTAAGCCTTGCGACGGCTCTGACCGGACGGATGGGGCGGCTCTGGCCGCCCATTTTCCGTGTCCGGGGCAACCGCTAGGGCGCCCGCGGGTTCTCTACCTGACAGTTTCAGGAGAACCAGATGGCCGAGCGCGAGAAGACCGAGAACCTCAAGAGCTTCGACGCGTATCGCGACGAGAACGGCCAGTTCATGGGCCAGGACTCGCCGACCGACCTGGCGCGCCCGGACGATCTGCAGCGCCACCTGAACAGCGACCCGAGGTGGGAGGCGGAAACCGCCCGCGGGGCGTCCGGTTTCGCCCGCAAGGATTCGGTCGAGGGCGGCACGGTCGAGAGTTCCGACCAGACCACTGCCGAGACGCCGCCGGAAAACATCGCCCATATCAGCGATGCCACGCTGACGCCCGCCGACCGCGAGGGTGCCAGTGGAACCGCGGCGGCAGAAGAGGCGGTGGAGCGCGCCACCTCCGGCCTCGGGAAGCCGTAGCGCCCGGACGCCTTCAGGCCGCCGCCGGAACCGGGTGCAGGTCTCGCGGGCGGCCTGCCTTCGCCACCTGGCCCGGGACGTCGTGGCCAACCATGCGGGGCAGGTCGCGCGCGACCGCCAGGAGCCGGTCGAGATCGACCCCGGTCTCGAGACCCATTTCGCAGAACATCGACACGACATCTTCCGTGCAGACATTGCCTGTCGCGCCAGGCGCGAAGGGGCAGCCGCCGAGGCCGCCGAGCGCCGCGTCGAACCGGGTGGCTCCGGCCTCCGCGGCCGCGAGCACGTTGGCGAGCCCGACGCCTCGGGTGTTATGGAAGTGCAGCGTCAGGGCGACCTCGCCGCGCCCGGTCTCGGGCCGGGCAGCCCGAACGGCCGCGATCATGCCGGCCACCTGGCGAGGGTTGGCCATGCCGGTGGTGTCGGCCAGCGTGACGCCGACGCAGCCGGCGTCGATCAACCGGGCGACCTGGTCGTAGACCTTCCGCCGGTCCTGCGGGCCTTCGAACGGGCATCCGAACGCGGTCGCGACGCTCGAGGTCAGCGCAACCCCCGTCCCGGCCAGGACGCGTGCGATCTCGCCGAGCTGGCGGAAGGATTCGTCGCGCGCCATGCGCAGGTTCGCGCGATTATGCGTCTCGGAGGCCGAGATCACGACGTTCACCTCGTCGAGCCCCGTCCCGGCCGCCCGCTCGCCGCCGCGGACGTTCGGGATCAGAGCGGCGTAGCGCACGCCCTCCCGGCGCGTGATCCGGCGCGCCACCTCTTCGCCGTCGGCGAGCGCCGGGACGGCCTTCGGCGACACGAAGGACGTGATCTCGATCTTGGCCAATCCGGTCTCGGAGAGCCGGTTGATCCAGGCAACCTTAGCGTCGGTCGGGACGAAGACCGGCTCGATCTGCAGCCCGTCGCGCGGCGCGACCTCGTGGATGAAGACCCGCCCCGGCAGGCCCGACAATGCGGCGCTCATACGACCCCCTTTCGGCGCAGCTCCGCGACGGCGTCGGCCGAGTAGCCGGCCTGCCCCAAAACCTCGTTCGTGTGCTGGCCGAGCTCCGGCCCGAGCCAGCGCATGGCGCCGGGCGTGCGCGAGAGCTTCGGGGCGATGCCCGGCACCGGCATGGGCGTGCCGTCCGGCAGATGCGCGTCGAGGATCATGTCGCGGGCGCGGTAATGCGGGTCTGCCATGATGTCGGCCGCGTTGTAGATGCGGCCGGCCGGGACGGAGGCCTCGTTCATCACGGCCAGGGCCTCGTCGACGCTGC
This sequence comes from uncultured Enterovirga sp., assembly GCA_964251455.1. Classification (GTDB taxonomy): domain Bacteria; phylum Pseudomonadota; class Alphaproteobacteria; order Rhizobiales; family Beijerinckiaceae; genus Enterovirga. The sequence goes on along the minus strand of CAXUKK010000146.1, from coordinate 2,663 downwards.
GCGTCTCGGTCCAGGCCTCGATGGCCGCGTCGATGAAGTCGGCCTCCGCGGCCCGGCCCGCATTGTTCGCGAAGCGCGGATCGGCCCCGATATCCTCCCGGCCGATCGCCTTCATCAGGCGGCGGAAGATGGAATCGCCGTTGCCCGCGACGAGCACGTAGCCGTCCGTCGCCCGGTAGGCGTTCGTCGGCGCGATGCCGGGCAGGGCGCCGCCGGAGCGCTCCCGGATCTCGCCGAGCACGCCGTATTCCGGGATCAGGCTCTCCATGACGTTGAACACGCTCTCGTAGAGCGACACGTCGACGACTTGTCCGGTGCCGCCGTTTCGAACGATATCGACGATCGCCATCAGCGTCCCGATCACGGCATGGAGGGCGGCGAGGCTGTCGCCGATCGATACGCCGACCCGCGAGGGCGGCCGGTCGCGCGAGCCGGTCGTGTAGCGGATGCCGCCCATCGCCTCGCCGATGACGCCGAAGCCCGGTCGCTCGCGATAGGGGCCGGTCTGGCCATAGCCGGAGAGCCGCACCAGGATGATCTTGGGGTTCAGGGCCGAGAGGTCCTCGAAGCCGAGGCCCCATTTCTCGAGCGTGCCCGGTCGGAAATTCTCGACCACCACGTCCGCATCGGCCGCGAGCCGGCGCACGATCTCCTGCCCCTCCGGCGCCTTCAGGTCGATCGTGACGGAATGCTTGTTGCGGCTCTGCACATAGGACCACAGCGAGGTGCCGTCATGGGTCTTGCGCCACTTCCGGAGCGGATCGCCGACGCCGGGCGCCTCGACCTTGATCACGGTCGCGCCGAACTCCGCCAGGAGCCGCGTCGCGAACGGCGCCGCGATCAGCTGTCCGAGTTCGATGACCTTGAGACCGGTAAGCGGGCCGGACATGCGTCTCCTCGGGATCGGGCGGCATCTCGGGCGCCGCTCGGGCCGTCATAGCGTCCCGGCGTCCCGCCGGAAACCTCAGCTTCCGGCGGGCACGAGGAGGCACAGGGTGCGGCTCACCGGGTTCGCGGGGGTGTAGAGGCAGCGGTGGTGGCCATCGTCGAAACTCGGCCGAACCTGCGAGCGCGTGAACATCTCGCCAGTCGGAACGACGAGGTAGCGCCCATCCCCCATGACCTCGATCTCGCCGGACAGGGCCGGCCGGCAATCATGGCCGCTGCAGCAGTCGCGCGGATATTGATCGTGACACAAGGCAGGCTCGGCGAGCGTGAGCGCCGCAGCGACCAGAGCTTCGCGTAGGACGCTCATCGAGGCCCACCTTCATCCGCCGCTACCAGACTGCCGCCGGAACGCGTCCCTCCGCAATCTCCCGCAGCCTATCCCGTGTGCCGCGCGTGATATCCGGCGGCAGCGCGCCTAACGCAAAGAACCGGCATTCGGCGATTTCGCGATCCGGCAGCTTCGGCCCGCGCCAGACGAAGTCTCGCACGACGAAGACGAGTACGTGGTCCCGCCTCGACACATGGCCGTTGAAGAAGACGCCGTGGAGCTTCGGCGCACCGGCGATCTCGACCGCCGCCTCCTCCTCAAGCTCCCGGGCGAGGGCCTCGATCGCGTCCTCGCCGATTTCCACCCCTCCTCCCGGGAGCTGCCAGCCGGGCGTGTAGGTGTGGCGGATGAGGCAGACGCGGTTCTCGCCGTCGAGCACCGCCGCGCGCACGCCGAGCGTCAGGCCGCGAGACAGCAGGAACCAGCTATGGAGAAGGCGCCGTGAAGCCTTGCCCGCAGCATGGGACGCGCGAAAGCGTTTCAGAATCATTGCGCGAACCATGCTGAACCAACATAGCTGGCCCGATGATAGGGCCTTTGCTATGCGCCTGACGCAGGAGTACTACAAACGCACATTGAGGTCTCCCGTCATGATCCTTTCGTCCATCCTGGCCTATCTGGCCCGGAAGCCCGCATTCTCCTGGATGCCCGCGCTCGACCTCAGCAACAACGAGGTTCGCTCGGCGCTCATTCCGGGAACTCAGTACTGAGCGCAGCCGAGGGCGCTTCGTGCCCTCTCTGCCTTGACGGAGCGGAAGCGCGGCCCGAGTTTCGGCCCGCATGTTTCGCATCGCGCACCTGACCGACCCCCATGTGGGGCCGCTGCCCCGGCCGGCGATCAGACATCTGCTCGGCAAGCGCTTCACCGGCTACATGAACTGGCGGCGCGGTCGGCGCGATGCGCACGACATGGATGTCCTGGCCGCCCTCGTCCGGGACCTGCGCGAACAGGCGCCGGATCACATCGTCTGCACGGGTGACGTCTGTAACCTCGGGCTCGCCAGCGAATGGGGCTCTTCGCGCCTCTTCCTCGACGGTCTCGGCGATTCGCGGACCGTCACCTTCGTGCCGGGCAATCACGACGCCTATGTGCAGAACTCGCTTGCAGGGCTGCTGAAGGCCGTCGATTCCTTCGCCTGCGGCGACGAGCCCTCCGGGCATCGCTTCCCCTTCGTGCGCCGGCGCGGTCCGGTGGCAATCGTCGGCATGTCCTCCGCCGTCCCGACCGCGCCTTTCGTGGCTTCCGGCAAGATTGGACCGGCGCAGCGCAAGCATGCCGAGGAACTCCTGGCCTCGCTGGCGAAGGAGCCGCTCTTCCGCGTCGTGCTGATTCACCATCCGCCGCATGTCGGCGGCGCGCCGGCCGGCCGCAACCTGACCGATGCCG
>CAXUKK010000145.1:0-7352 GCA_964251455.1 uncultured Enterovirga sp. | reverse complement strand
GCCAAGCGCCTTGACCCACGGATTCTTCCTCTCGGCCGAGACCTTCTCCGAGAGGGCGATGTCGGCGTTCTCGACCGCCGTCGTGCCTTCGGCATCGGAGCCGGCCATGCGGTTGCCCATCTAGTCTCTTTCGATCATCTTCCGAACGCATTCGGCAAGCGCATCGACCGAGAAAGGTTTCGTGATCATCTCCATCCCGGGATCCAGGAAACCGGAGGAGGTCGTCGCGGTCTCGGCATAGCCGGTGATGAACAGCACCTTCAGTTCAGGCCGCTGCAGGCGGCCAGCATCCGCCATCTGTCGGCCGTCGAGTCCCGGAAGTCCGAGATCGGTCACAAGCAGGTCGACGCGCTCGTCGGACTGGAGGATGCGCAATCCGCCTGGCCCGTCCGATGCCTGGAGAGCGCGGTAGCCCAGGTCTTCGAGCACCTCGACAATGAGCTCGCGCACGACCGGCTCGTCCTCGACAACGAGCACGGTCTCGCCGGACGGCGCTATCGGGACATCGGGAATCAGCGTGGCCGCGTCCCGCGAGCTCTCGACACCGTGAAAGCGCGGCAGAAAGATCTTGACGGTCGTGCCTTTTCCGACCTCGGAGACAATCCCGACCTGTCCGTCGGACTGCCTGGCGAAGCCATAGATCATCGACAGACCGAGACCTGTTCCCTGGCCGATGGGCTTCGTCGTGAAGAACGGGTCGAAGGCCCTTTCCACCACATCGGGCGGCATCCCCGAACCGGTGTCGGTGACCGCCAGGCAGACATACTCGCCGACGGACAGGCCGGGGTGTCGAGCCGCCCCGGCAGCGTCAAGACGGGTGTTGCAGGTCTCGATCGTGATCCTGCCGCCGTCGGGCATCGCGTCTCGGCCATTGATCGCGAGATTGAGCAGCGCATTCTCGAGCTGGTTCGGGTCGCACAGCGTCAGCCACAGCCCGTCTTCCGAGACGATCTCCAGACTGATCGTCTCGCCCAGCGTGCGGCGGAGCAGGTCCTCCATGCCCGTCACGAGCTGGTTCGCCTGCACCGGCCGCGGGTCGAGCGGCTGCCGGCGCGAGAAGGCGAGAAGTCGATGGGTGAGGGCAGCTGCCCGATGCGCGGACGAGGTCGCAGCTTTCGCGTAGCGTTCGAGATGCTCGGTGCGGCCCTGCGCGAGGCGCGTCTGCAGGAGGTCGAGCGCACCGATCACCCCGGTGAGCAGATTGTTGAAATCGTGAGCGATCCCGCCGGTCAGCTGCCCAACCGCCTCCATCTTCTGAGCCTGTCTCAGCTGGTCTTCGGTGGCCTTGAGGGCTTCGGCCTGCTCCTTCTCCTTCGTGACGTGGCGCCCATTGGCAAAGATGAGGTCGCCCTCGCATGAGGCGGCCCACGAGAACCAGCGCACGGACCCATCATGGTGGATCAGCCGATTGTCGAAACTGGCGGCGGAGCGGTCCGCCGCCGCTGCCGCCAGGCGTTCCTTCGTGGCTCCGACGTCGTCGGGGTGAACGAAATCCAGGAACGCCCGACCCGCGGTCTCTTGCGGTTCGTATCCGACGAGCTCCGTCCAGGCAGGATTGACCGCTCGCAAGGTTCCATCCGTGCCGACGATCACGAGGAGGTCGCGCGAGTTCTGCCAGATGCGGTCGCGCTCGCGCGTTCGCGTCTCGACCATGCTCTCGAGCTGCTCGTTGAACGCCCGCAGCTCCCATTCGGCGAGCTTGGTCTCCGTGATGTCGTAGATGACGCCGACATGCCGGATTTCGGCGCTCTCCGTGTCGGCAACGGCTTCGCTGCGGCGCACGATCCAGTGGAGCGCCTGGGTGTCCGGACGCCTGATCTGGAATTCGGCATGCGCGATTCCGCCGCTCTCCGGCCGCGCCATCTCCGGCCCGAAGATGGCGTGCCCGTCGGTCGCGAGTGCGTTGATGAGCCTCACCGGGACGGCCTTCGCGGGCCGCAGGCCAAGCACGCGGCAGAATTGCGGGGACACGTCCGCCGTCGCGAAGCCGGGCACGTATTCGAACGTTCCGATCCCGCCCGCGGATTGCGCAATGCGCAGACGTTCGGCCGTCCGCTTCTGCTCCGTGATGTCGACGAGAATGCCGGTGAAGCGGACCGGACGGTCCTCGGCATCGTGCTGGGCGCGCCCGCGCGCCTCGACCCACCGCGTCGAGCCGTCCTGCCCAACCAGCCGGTATTCCCTCGAAAACACTTCCGCGCCTTCGAGGATGCCGGCGACGCCGATGCGAACGCGGGTGCGGTCGGTCGGATGGATGCGATCGAAGAACGCGGCAGGGTCGACCCCGCGCACGGCTGCTGCCGCGTCGATCCCGTGCAGCGCGGCGAACCGCGCGTCGGCGTAGAGACGGGCGCCGACGAGATCCCAGTCCCAGGTCCCGACCGCGCCGGCCGCCGCGAGTGTGAGTTGCAACTGGTCGTCGCTGAGCTTGAACGGGCTGCCAAGCACGCGCTCCGCGCCCGGTGTCATTCGATCCGTCTCCGCCACGCCGCGCGCCGGTTCAGGCGCCCGCGTCCACGCCCGCGACGCGCTCGATGAACGCACCGACGAGCATCTTGAGCGAGGCAAGCGAGGGGACGTCCATCAGCATCGCGATGTAGCCGCGGATGTCACGGTCCTGGACGGAGAAGTTGATGTAGAGGAACAGCACCATGGAGCTGGAGGAGAGCGCGCCCGTGGCCTGGAAGAGATCGGGCCCGCTGCCGCGAACCACCTCCGGCAGCGACATGGTCAACGATCGCTGGAGCAGGTTGGCCATGGTGGCGAGGCAGCCGTTCAGGATGATGTTGCCGGTCTCGGCAAGCGCCTCCTCCTCCATGTCGGCGAGCTCGTCTTCGGGGAGCTCTCCGCCCGTTACGCCGCGGACGAGTTCGAGAGAGCTGCGCTCCGGAAATATCAGAAGCGCCTGACCGGAAAACGCGCCCTCGAAATCCTGGTGCACCGCGACGAGCTGCGAATCCTCCCGCCCGCCGATGAGCTGCGCGGCGACGTCTCGCGGCACGATCTCGATCGAGGGGACGGACAGGAGGACCTGGACGCCGATCATCTTGCGCAGGCTCGCGGCGGCCCGGCTGACGCCGATATTGACGAGCTCCGTCAGGGCATCGAGTTCGAGCTCGGTCAGTTCGAGATCGGGCTCGCTCACGCGCTGAGTTTCCGCAGCCGCAACGTTGCGCCGGACAGGAAGCCGCTCAGGCCGTCCTCCGTCACGGGCTTGGCCACGAAGGCGGCGTTCACCGCCCGGGCACGCGCGACCACTTCGTCCTGGATGTTCGCCGAGACGATGGCGATCGGGATCTCGGGGTAGGTGCGGCGCAACTCCCCTGCGAGTTCGAGCCCGTCCTGTCCCGGCATGTTGAAGTCGATCAGCGCGACGTCGACCTGTCGGCCGGATGCCGCCGCCAGCGCCTCGCTTGCATTGGCGGCTTCCAGCAGCTCCCAGTCGGGTCTCAGCTGCCGGACGATCTTGGATGCCACGAGGCGCGCGAGCCGGCTGTCGTCGACGATCAAAACCGTGGCCATGGCCTGTCCCGGAAAACGCCCGCTCGTTCGCGCGAGCGATGCTCACCTCCCGTATGGGGGCAAACGGCCCGGGTTTCCAGCGCGAACGCGCGCCATCAGCCCGCGGTTGCGAGGCGAGGGGCGACCCAGCGGGCCAGGAACGGGTCGCGGCACGTTCCACGGACAGTCGGCTGCAGGGCGAGCAGGACCTGGGCGACGGCCGTATGGGCCTTTGTGCAGCCGGACCAGTCGACCACGGCCCCCGGCTCCGTGAGGAGGAGCCCGAGCAAGGTCTCGGCCTCCTCGACCGAACAGAGTCCTTGCAGGAAGATCTCGTTCGCGGAGCCGCGGACGATGCTCATAGGAGCGCCTCCTCGACGTCCAGCACGAGGAGGATGCGGCCGTCGCCGAGGATCGTCGTGCCGGACAGGCCTGGGATCCCGGCGAAGACACCCCCGAGAGGACGCACGACAGCCTCGAGCCGGCCGAGGACTCCATCGACGAGGAGGCCGGCGGGCTCACCCCCGAGCCGGACGACCAGCATCTCCAGCTCCTCCCGCCCGGATGGAGCCGCTGCGATGCCCATGCGATCCGGCAGGGATAGAACGGGGATCGTCCGGTCGCGCCATACAAGCGCGCGCCCTGCCTTCACGGCCACGATGCTCGATGGGGAGACGCGCTGGATCTCGACGACCGTTCCGAGCGGCAGCCCGAAGGTTTCGTGGCCGGCCCGCACCATCATGAGCGGCGTGAGGATCATCGCCTGCGGGAGCGATAGGGCGATCGTCGTCCCGCTGCCCGGCCGGCTCTCCAGCTCCACCCGGCCCCCGAGCCGCTGCGCGCCGCTGCGAACGGCATCCATCCCAACGCCCCGTCCGGAGAGGTCCGTGACCGAAGCTGCGGTCGAGAAGCCTGGGGCAAAGATGAGGTCGATCGCCTCACGGTCCGGCAGGTTGGCCGCGGCCTCGGGCGAGATCAGTCTCCGCTCGAGCGCGATCCGCCTGATCGCCGCCGGATCGATCCCGCGCCCGTCGTCGACGACCGACACGATCACGCGGTCGCGCTCGGGGCGGGCGGATAGCGCGATGCGGCCGCGACGTGGCTTGCCCGCGGCCAGCCGCATGTCCGGGGGCTCGAGCCCGTGATCGATGGCGTTTCGCAGGACATGCAGCAGGAGCTCGAAGAGGCCCTCCGCGATCGTACGGTCCACCTCCGTGTCCTCCCCCGAGACGTCGAATGCGACCTCCTTCCCGAGCTGCGCCGCCATCTCGCGCACCGGCCGGGCGAAACGCCGGAATACGCCGGAGAGCGGGACCATGCGGATTTGCATCACAGAGCGATGCAGGTCGCCGGCGAGCCGGCCGATGGCGGCATCGCTCTCCCGCAGCGACCGGAGCAGCGTCTCGGGCGGGACCTCCGCCTCGGCTTGGGCCAAGAGATGCGCGAGCGTGTTTCGCGCCACATTCAGCTCGGAAACGAGCCCGGCCAGCGCGTCGACGCGAGCGGCATCGACGCGGAGGTGCCGGGTCGCCGCGGCTGCGGCCGGTGCGACGTCAACCTCGGCGGCAGCGGGCGCGGGGCCCGCGATCACCTCCTCGATCAGGGCAAGCGCATCCCTGCCTCCCGCCTGCGCTGCCCGGCGGAGACGCTCGGCCTGTAGGCCGAGACCCTCATGCGTGAGGACGTTGGCCACGCAGGTCAGGGCGGAACGCTCGACGCCATCGCGGATGGTCCTCGGGTGATCCGTTGCGAGAAGCGCGTGCTGCTCCGCGATGATCGCTGCTCCAACCGGTCCGGTCGCCGACGCACCGGTGTCCGCGCCACTCGCCGGCAACTCGCAAAGCTCGACCTGGTCGGAAACCAGCCGGAAGAGCGGGGCAATCTCCTCGCGAGAGGCCCCGGACAGCACGGTGATCGCGAGATTGCAGCTGAACGGGTCCATCTCCGCGTGCGGCGGCCACGGTTCGCGGGGCTCGACCCCGACGGCCAGGAGCTCCGGGACACGGCTCACGATCGCGAGCGGATCGTCTCCGTTGAGGAAGCAGTCAGGCTGGGGAATGTAGCGCAAAGCCGTGCCTGGCCGGCCGGCCTGCGAGGCCTTCCGCGTGGCATCGGCCTCGCGCGAGACGAGCTGACGAACCCAGACGGGTATTGCCGTGTCCCCGCGTGCCGCTTGTTTCCGACCGGCGCTCCCGAGGACCGAGCGCAGGCTCGCGGCCAGCTCCGCTCCGCGTGGTGCGGCATCGCTCGGGAGCTCGCCGGATCTCTCGATGGCATCGACCCAGGTTCCGACCTGGTCGAGTGCTTCGAGGCAGGACTGGATCGCGGCGGTCGAGATCGGCGCGGAACCTGCGCGTACGGCCGAGAGGAGGTCCTCCGCCGCGTGGAGTGCGACCAGCATGGGACCGAAATCGAGAAGCGCAGCCGAACCCTTCAGCGTGTGAAAGCAGCGAAACAGGTTTTCGAGATGGCCGGCATCGCCCGGTTCGCTGTCCAGCGCGAGCAGGTCGTCGCTCGCGGCCTCGATAAGCTCCCGCGCTTCGTCCAGGAACGGCTCGATCAGCTCGTTCATGCGCGCGCTCCGGCAAGGATCACGGCGTGGGCCACGAGATCGGCCTCGGGAACGGGCTTGACGAGATAGAAGTTCGCGCCGGCCCGGCGTGCCGCCTCCTTGTCCTGCGGCGCGGCCTCCGTCGAGGTGACGAGCGCCGGAAGGGATCCGATCGGGGCGGCGCGCGCGCGCATGTCCGAAAGGAATGTGATCCCGTCCATCTTCGGCATGTTCACGTCGACGATGACGAGGTCGAACCGGCCTTCGAGAAGCTTCTCGATCCCCTCGATCCCGTTCAGGGCCTCTTCGACCTCGAATCCCGCGCGCTCCAGCGCTGCCCGGTAATAGCGCCGGACGAGGTTCGAATCGTCCACCACGAGCACGCGGGATGCCGAGGCCTCAGCCATGCCGAACTCCTCCGGGCTTCCGGTAGACGATCGCGTCGGAATGGCGTGAGACCTCAAACAGGGGTGAGATCCGGCTCATCGATTCCGTATGGCCGAGGCAGACGAAGCCGCCCGGGACCAGGCTCTCGTAGATGTTGTCCGCCGCGACGCGGCGGGACGCATCATCGAAATAGATCAGGACATTCCGGCAGAACACGATGTCGAAGCGTCCCTGGAGCGCCATGCCCCTGGCGTCGATGAGGTTCACGGGATCGAACCGAACCGAGCCGCGCAGGTCCTTGATGATGCGGTAGCGGCCGGGGCCCGTCGTCTCGAAATAGCGGCCGACGAGATCACGCGAGAGCCGCATCAGGGCGCGCTCGCCATAGATCCCGGCGCGGGCCGCGTTCAGGGCACGAGTATCGATGTCCGAGCCGACGATCTCGATGTCGTAGACGTCCGCCTCCGGCCAGTTCTCGAGGAGCCAGATCGCGATGGAATAGGGCTCCTCCCCGGTGGCGCAGGGGTTCGACCAGATCCGGATCGGCGACCCCGGTGCCTTGCCGGCCACGATCTCCTCCATCAGCGAGGAGGTCAGGCAGCGCAGCTGGTGCTCCTCGCGGAAAAAGTATGTCTCGTTGATCGTGAAGGCATTGATGAGCTGCTCGACTTCTTGGCTTTCGGCCCTGAGCCGCGCGAAGTAGGCCGCGAACGAGGCGGAGCCGGTGCTGGCGAAGCGCTCTGCGAGGCGCCGTTCGACGAAGTAGCGCTTCGCCTCCGTGAACACGATCCCGGTCCGACGGTAGACGAACTCGCAGAAGCGCCGGAACTCCTCCTCCGACAGGATCGGTTCGGGCTGAGGCCCGGCATCCTCGCTCACGGCTCGGACCGGGCGAGCCGTTCGAGCGCAATGT
>CAXUKK010000144.1:0-7352 GCA_964251455.1 uncultured Enterovirga sp. | reverse complement strand
GTCGAGGATGACGTTGCGGGCGCCGTACCGTTCAAGGCCGGCGGCGACGACATCGATCACGTCCGGGCTCGCGAGCATGCCGATCTTCACGGCGCCGATCGCCAAGTCGGAAAAGACGCTGTCCATCTGCGCGGCGACGAATCCGGCCGGGACATCGTGGATGCCCTGCACGCCGCGCGTGTTCTGGGCCGTGAGCGCCGTGATGACGGACGCGCCGTAGACGCCGAGTGCCGAGAACGTCTTGAGGTCGGCCTGTATGCCGGCGCCACCGCTCGAATCTGATCCGGCGATCGTCAGAGCGATCGCGGTCGTGGAGGCGTTGGCGATGACGGTCGAGCTCACGCCGCTGTCTTACACCAAGACGCGTCAGGTCACACGCTGTGGCGCAGCTTCGAGGGTTTTGGCGCGCTGCAGGCCAAGCCGATGCTCGCGCCAGATCACGAAAAGCCCCGCCGCCGCGACGACCGTGCCGCCGATCACCACGGTCGTGCCCGGGAGTTGCCCGAACAGAAACCAGCCGAGCAGGAAGGCCCAGATCATCGTCGTATAATCGAAGGGGGCGATGAGCGACGCATCGGCATAGCGGTAGCTCTGTGTCATGAGGATCTGGCCGATGCCGCCGAGGATGCCGATCGTGACGAGGAGCGCGAAATGCGACGGGCTCGGCACGCGCCAGCCGAGCAGGATCGTGGACGCGCCGAGCGCCGTCGTCAGCAGCGTGAAGTAGAGCACGATCGCGCCCGTGCTCTCGCGCGAGGTCAGGCGCCGGACCTGGATCGTCGCACCGGCCGCGCAGCAGGCGCCGAGCAGCCCGAAGGCGACGCCGATGGTCGTCGTCCTGGCGTCCCCCGTCAGGGCGGCGGTCCCGAGATGCGGCGACACCATGATCACCACGCCGACGAACCCGACCGCCACCGCGCTCCACCGGTAGATCCGGATCGTCTCGCCCAGGAATAGCGCGGCAAGCACGACGGTCAGCAGCGGCGACAGGTAGCCGATCACCACCGAATCCGAGAGCGGCAGGTAGGCGAGCGACACGAAGCCGGAGAACATCGCACAGCTCCCCATCAGGCCGCGGATGATGTGGCTGCGCAGGTCGCTCGTTCGGACGGACGCGAGCAGGTCGCCGCGCAGGCCGAGCCAGACGAGCAGGGGCACGAGCGCGAAGGCGGAGCGAAAGAATACGATCTGCCCCGTCGGGTAGTCGGTGCCGAGCCACTTGATGCCGGCCGACATGAACGTGAACGACAGCGCGGACAGGATCTTGAGGCCGACGCCGATGAGCGGGTTCACGGGTGCGGACTGGGCCTCGGCGGAAGAACGGGCGATCGTGGACATCGCGGGACCTGAAGCAAGGGAGCGCGGCCGAGCCGTTAGCTCCGAGGCCCCTCATCTGCCGCGGATTGGTTAATCAGGTGAAAAGCTTCAGCCGTTCGCGAAAGTCCAGCTTGTCGAGCGCCGCCAAGCTCGGAACGGTCATCCGGATCGGGATTTCCACGGATTCGGCGGCTTTTGGCGCGTCGAGCCGGACCGTCTCGGGCCCGGGCGGCGCGTCAGCGAGAGTGGCCGGCACCTCTGGTGCCGGGCCCGGCGGCTTGCCCAGCTCCGGAGAACCTGCCTCGGATTGCGGGCCTCCGGCCAGTTCGGTCGTGGTCGGCTCCGCGATTGGTCCTGGCCAGGCGGTTTGGACCGCTGCGATCGGGCGCCATGCCGGCGGCAACGCCTCGAGCACCTGAGCCATCGCGTGCACCGCGTCGGCCAGAATTTTCGCGCGCCGGGCGGTGAGGCCGCCGAATGCACACGCGGTCGAGATGTTCGCGGCGGCCTTTTCCAGTTCGCTGCAGAGCCTGCCGCTCGCGCCGGCCTCCCGGAGCTGCCAGGCGATCTCGCTCACCCGTTCTGCTGCGTCGTGGATGTCCGAGGTCGCGTCCTGCATGGTCGCAACCGACTCGACGAAGCCTTGAAAAGCAGCCCCGCCGTCTCGCCCCCCGCCAAGCTCGGCGGTTGCCCGGGACAGCGTATCCGCGAGCTGGCTAAGCCCGGCACGCACGAGATCCGCCTCGTCCACGGGACGGGGCCCGCCGACATTCTGCTCCAGCCGCTCGACAGCCTCGAGCAGCAGACGCGTCTCGCCCATGCGGTTCCGTCGCGCGAACTCGCCGAGGAACCAGCGCCCGCGCTCCGTCTCCATGACGGCAGCCTCGATCGCCTCGAAATCGCGTTCGTCCAGGGGGGGCGGTTGGCGCTTGTCCGTCATCCTCTCCAGGCTCGGCTTGCCAGGGAAGTCATAGGCGAGGCTTGGGGACGCGCGCTACCCTGGCCGGCCGGCCCTCAGCCCCAAAGTGATGGAGGCGGAGGATAAACCGTGCTGCCCTCGTAACGCAGGCCACCTTCGCGTTCGCGGGCGAGGAGAAGCGGCCCGTCGAGGTCGACGAACCTCGCTTTCGGGGTCAACAGCATGGCGGGCGCCATCGCGAGCGAGGTTCCAAGCATGCAGCCGACCATGATGGAGAAGCCGAGCTGGTGGGCATCGGCCGCGAGGGCGAGCGCCTCCGTCAGGCCACCGGCCTTGTCGAGCTTGATGTTGATGGCGTCGTAGCGGCCGACGAGACCGGCGAGCCCATGCCGGTCATGCAGGCTCTCGTCGGCGCAGATCATCACGTCGCGCGGGCGATCCGCGAGGATTTCGTCGCGATCCGCCGGGACAGGCTGCTCGATCAGCGCGAAGCCGGCCTTCGCACACGCCGTGAGGTGATCAGCGAGGTTCGCCTTCGTCCAGCCCTCGTTGGCGTCGGCGATCAGGGTCGAATCGGGGGCGGCGGCCCGAACGGCCGCGATACGCTCGAGATCTCCGTCGGGCGCCCCGAGCTTGATCTTCAGAATGGGCCGCGAGGCGGCGCGCGCCGTCGCTTCGGCCATCGCGTCGGGGGTGTCGAGGCTGATCGTGTAGGCGGTCGTCGCCGACGAGAGCCGGTCGATGCCGGCCGCCACATGGGCCGGAACCCCCGTGAGCTTGGCCTCCAGGTCCCATAGCGCACAATCCAGCGCGTTGCGGGCAGCACCTGCGGGCATGGCGTCCTGCAAGTCGATCCGGCTGAGCCCCGCCTGGATCCGGTCCCGCATGCCTTCGATCAGGCCGGACACGCTCTCGACCGTCTCGCCGTATCGGGCATACGGCACGCATTCGCCGCGTCCGCGCGCTCCATCCTGGGAGATCGTGGCCGTGACCACGACGATCTCCGTCCGCGACCCGCGTGCGATCGTGAAGCGCCCTGCCACGGGGAAGCGCTCGACCTCGACCGTCAACTCGCGGCGCATGTGACCTCCGGGGCGCTCGACTTGCGCGATGCTGGCGCGCTATCACCGTCACTTCATCGTGCCAAGGGACGTCCGCTTTGCGGCAGGATACGGCGACGAACGAGCCGCGAGCCGAATTCGAAGGCTCCGGACAGGAGCTGCGTGCGGCGCTGACGGGCAGTTGGACCGTCGAGCATGCCGAGCGCGTCGAAAGCGAGATCAACGGACTGGTGGAAGCGGCCGAGAACGAGGGCCGTGCGCTCATCGAGCTCGCGGGAATCACCCGCCTCGACACGCTTGGCGCCTGGGTGCTCGACCGCACGCGGCACGATCTTGGAGGACGCGGGATCGCCGTGGACTTCGTGGGCGCCCGGCCGGAGCACCACACCCTGCTGAACGAGGTCGCTTACCGCGGATTCCAGCCGCACCCGGCCAAGCCCTCGACCACCCTGATGGATGTCTTTGCCGACATCGGCGAGGCCATCGTGTTCGCCGGCCGGGATTTCATGCAGGGAATCAGCCTGCTCGGCGAGATCGTCACGGCCCTGATCCGCGTCATCCTCATGCCGAGCCGGTTCCGGTTCCCCGCCCTGACGAATCAGCTCGAACAGATCGCCTTTCGCGGCGTCCCGATCATCGTCCTGATCTCGTTCCTCGTCGGCTGCATCGTAGCCCAGCAGGGGATCTTCCAGCTGCAGCGCTTCGGCGCGCAGACTTTCGTCGTCAATCTCGTGGGCATCCTGATCCTGCGCGAACTCGGCGTCCTCCTCACCTCCATTATGGTCGCCGGTCGGTCGGGCTCGGCCTTCACAGCCGAGATCGGCTCGATGAAGATGCGGGAGGAGATCGATGCCCTGCGGGTCATGGGCCTCGACCCGATCGAGGTCCTCATCGTTCCGCGCGTCCTGGCGCTCGTCATCGGGCTGCCGATGCTCGCGTTCCTGGCATCCATCGCCGCACTGGTCGGAGGCGGGCTGGTGGCCTGGATCTACGGCGACATCCCGCCGGACGCGTTCCTGGCGCGCCTGAAGGCAACGATCACCGTGAACACGTTCATGGTCGGCCTTATCAAGGCCCCGTTCATGGCGTTGGTGATCGGCGTGATCGCCTCCATCGAGGGGATCGCCGTGCAGGGCTCAGCCGAGTCGCTCGGCCGCCATGTGACCGCCTCCGTCGTGAAAGCCATCTTCATGGTCATCGTCCTCGATGGCTTCTTCGCGATCTTCTTCGCGGCCATAAACTACTAGGCATGTTGCAGACCCAACCCGACCAGCACGAGCCCGGCGGCGACCGCGAGGCGGTTATCCGCGTGCGCGGGCTCGACGTCGGCTTCGGCGAGAAACTCGTCCTCGAAGGGTTGGACCTTGACGTTCACCGCGGTGAAATCCTCGGTTTCGTCGGCCCGTCAGGGCAGGGCAAGTCGGTTCTGACCCGGACCATCCTGGGCCTGATTCCCAAGCGGGCCGGTCAGATCGAGGTGTTCGGCGAGGATCTCGAGGCCATGTCGAGCGCATCGCGCAGGGCCATCGAGCGGCGCTGGGGCGTTCTGTTCCAGCAGGGTGCGCTGTTCTCGTCCTTGAGCGTCTTACAGAACGTTCAGGTTCCGATGCGCGAGCACCTGAAATTATCCGGCAAGCTTCTCGATGAACTCGCGATGCTGAAGATCGAGATGGTCGGTCTCAAGCCGGACGCAGCCGACAAGCTGCCCTCGGAATTGTCCGGCGGCATGATCAAGCGCGCTTCTCTCGCTCGGTCGCTCGCCCTCGACCCCGAGATCCTGTTCCTCGACGAGCCGACATCGGGTCTCGATCCGATCGGCGCCGGAGAGTTCGACGAACTCATCGCCACCCTGCAGCGCACGCTCGGGCTGACCGTGTTCATGGTGACCCACGATCTCGACAGCCTCTACACGGTCTGCGACCGGATCGCGGCTCTCGGGGAGGGGCGGATCATCGCCGAAGGGCCGATCGACGAGATGCTCGCCTCCGACCACCCTTGGGTAAGGTCCTATTTCCACGGCAAACGCGCTCGCGCTGCCGCCGGACACTGAAAGCGACACATGGAAACGCGCGCCAACTACGCGATCATCGGCGTCTTCACGCTTGCCGTGATCGTCGCCGGGTTCGGCTTCGTCTTCTGGTTCTCGGGCTCGGAGAAGGGAAACCGTCGCACACCATTCCGGGTGGAGTTTGCCGGGTCGGTGGCCGGACTGTCGAAGGGCGCTCCGGTCCTCTTCAATGGCATCCGCGTTGGTGACGTCACGGACGTCTACTTCGAGGCCGACAAGCCGCAGCAGGCTTTCGCCCGGATCGAGGTCCAGCCTGACACGCCCGTGAAGATGGACACCAAGGCCAATCTCGACGTCGCCATCCTGTCCGGTTCCGCGGTGGTCGCGCTCAGCGGCGGCAGCCCCGATGCGGGGCCGGTGCAGAAGCGCCCGGGCGAGGACCTCCCGACCATCATCGCGGAGCGCGGCGGGCTCGGCTCGATCATTGAAACCGCAAAGGGCACGGCCGAGCGCGCGAACACCCTGATCGAGAATCTCAACACGATCGTCTCCGCGAATCGCGACAGCATCACGAGGACGGTGCAGAACGTCGAAACCTTCTCGACTGCGCTCGGCCAGAACGCGCCCCAGATCCAGCGCGCGCTGGCCTCCATCGGATCTGCCGCCGATCGAATCGGCCCCCTGGCCGGCAAGCTCGAGACCCTCACGGACGATACCACGGCGCTCATCCGCTCGGTCGACCGGCAACGGGTCGCGCGCATCGTCGAGAATGTGGACGGCGTTCTTCAAACGGTCGGCGACAACCGGGCGAAAATCGCCAACATCATGCAGGACGCCTCGACCCTGGTCAGCGGCCTTGCAACCGCGGTGCCTCAGTTGCAGCAGACCCTCACGGATGCCGGGCGGGTGATGGCCGCGGTCGACCCGGTCAAGCTCAGCGGGATCGTGGACGGCGCCAGCCGTTTCGCCACGGCGCTCGGCAACTCGGCACGGGATACGGAGAACGCGATCCGCAACGCGAACTCGCTAACCGCGAAGCTCGACGCTGCCGCTGGCCGCATCGACGGGGTGCTGAAGGCGGCGGAGAACTTCCTCGGCTCGGCGACAGGCCAGGAGGGTCAGAGCACCTTCGCGTCGATCCGCGAGGCCGCCGACAAGTTCGGTGCGGCATCGGACAACCTCAGCCGGCGCGCGACCGAGATCGCCCAAGGGGTGACGCGCTTCACCGGCTCGGGCTCACGCCAGGTTGAAGGTGTGGCCGTGGATGCACGCCGCACGATTAATAGTGTGGGCCGGGCCGCGCAGAACTTGGAACGCAACCCGCAATCCATCATCTTCGGCGGACGTCCATCGCTCCCCGAATATGGCGGCCAGTAAAGCGTCCTAACCCAACATGCCCGATCAGCTTACCACCCGGCACCGCCGGCCCGGCTTTGCCGTAGTGCGCCGGCTCGTGCTCGCCGGGGCAGGTGCCGCCCTTGTTGCCGGCCTCGCCGGCTGCGGGTCGGCCCCGTCGACCGCATTCGACCTGAGCGCGCCGCGCGAAGCCGCGCGCGGCGGCCGCATCGCAGGGCAGCTCATCGTCGCCGAGCCGGGCACCGTCCAGGCGTTCGAGGGCGAGCGTATCGTCGCGAAGGATCAGGCGGGCACAGTGTCGCTGATCGGCGGTGGCCAATGGGCCGACCGGCTGCCGCGCCTCGTCCAGACCCGGCTGATCCAGACGCTCGAAGGCGCGTCCCGCACGCGCGCCGTCGGCCGCCCGGGCGATGGCATCACGGGGGACAACCAGCTCAACACCGAGATACGCGCCTTCAACTTCGATGCCCGGACGGGCGAAGCGGTGGTCGAAATCTCCGCCAAACTTGTCGACATCAAGTCCGGCCGGGTGCTGAACGGGCGCCTGTTCTCGGCGCGAACGCCCGTCGGTTCCGCCAGTGTCGGCGAGATCGCGCCAGCGCTCGACAAGTCGGCGACGACGGTCTTCGTGGCCATCGCCCGCTGGCTCGGCACGGGGCCGCAGCGCCCGCCGCAGGACCCGAACCTGAGG
>CAXUKK010000143.1:0-7378 GCA_964251455.1 uncultured Enterovirga sp. | reverse complement strand
TGGGCGACGCCGCAGGAGATCGACGACATCATGGCGCTCGCCATCCGGGTGAACGACTTCCTGTCGGGGCTCTTCCTCGGCGTCGGGATCCGGCTGGTCGACTTCAAGATGGAAGCCGGCCGTCTCTGGGAAGGCGACATGATGCGGATCGTCGTCGCCGACGAGATCTCCCCGGATTCCTGCCGCCTGTGGGATATCAAGAGCCAGGACAAGCTCGACAAGGATCGCTTCCGCCGCGATCTCGGCGGGCTCATCGAGGCCTATTCCGAGGTGGCACGCCGCTTGGGCATCCTCGGCGAGAACGAGAATATCCAGGCAACCGGACCGCGTCTCGTCCAGTAATCCGGCACGCCGCCAATCGTCTTCAGCCCGGCTTCGGCCGGGCTTTTCTTTTGCAGCGGCCTCGTTCCCATCCGGAACGTCATGCTGCGAGGGTGCGTTCTCTCTCCATGTTGCGGCTCCCGGGCCGCCTGAACACGAGAGATACACGATGAAACGTACGATGATCGCGGCCTTGGCCGCCCTGACGCTCGCCTCCGGTGCCGCCTCTGCACAGGGCCTGCAGCCGAGCGGAACGCGCGCCGGCGGCCCGGGCCAGATGGGAGCACCTGGCGAGCTCATGCCGCAGCAGCGCACCTACTTGCGCGGCTGGGTCATGCGCGACGCGGCGGCGCCCGTGACGGTGCAGGAGCGCATGGTCCGCGGCTATCAGGTACCCTCCTCGGTGCAGCTGCGCGCGTTCCCGGAAGACGTCTATTCCGAGGTCCCGACGGCCCGCAGCTACGGCTATGTCCGGACGCAGGACAATGTCGTGCTCGTCGATCCGACGACCCGCCAGGTCATCGAAGTCATCGACTGACATCAGCCTTGTTCGGGCGCTGCATCAGCGGCGCCCGAACAGCCTCTCGATATCCGCGAGCTTCAGCTCGACATATGTCGGTCGACCGTGGTTGCACTGCCCTGACAAGGGCGTCGCCTCCATCTCTCGCAGGAGCGCGTTCATCTCCGGCGGGCTGAGGCGCCGCCCGGCCCTGATCGAGCCGTGACACGACATGCGCGAGAGGACGGCATCGAGCCGGTCCGCGATCGGCGCCGTGCCACTCCCCCCTTCCGCCAGCGCATCGGCGACGTCCCGTAGCAGAGCGGCCGCCGAGCCGCCCGCCAGAGCCGACGGCACCTCGCGCACGAGGAGTGCACCGGGCCCGAACGGCTCGACGACGAGACCGAGACCGAGCAGGTTTTCCGCCTCCCCCACAATCCGCGACGCATCCAGCGGGTCCAGTTCTACCACCTCCGGGATCAGCAGAGCCTGGCGGGCGATGCCTGACGTGGCCCGCTCCGTCTTCAGGCGCTCATAGACCAGGCGCTCATGCGCGGCGTGCTGGTCGACGATGACGATGCCGTCCCGCGTCTGCGCGACCACGTAGGTCTCGTGCAACTGCGCGCGCGCCGCCCCGAGCGGGGCATCGCTCGGCTCCATCGCTGCCGCCGTCGAAGCGCGTGCATCGCCACTCGGCGCGAACGCGTCGAAGGATGCCTGCACGCTCTCCCCGAACCCGTTCCGGTACGATGCATCGTCGAGCGGTGCCTGCCAGCTCTCGCCCTCGGGCCGCGGGGCCGGACGCGGCGGCGCCGACCATCCCGCGCCCGAATGCGAGCGCAGCCGGTCGAGCGTGCGCAGCCCGCCGGTGGTCGATGCACGGTGACCCGCCCGCCCGAGCGCATCCCGGATCGCCGAGACGACGAGCGACCGGATCAGGCCCGGCTCGCGGAAGCGTACCTCCGTCTTCGCCGGATGGACGTTGACGTCCACGATCCGCGGGTCGCAATCGAGCCGCAGGGCCAGCACCGGATGGCGGTCGCCCGCCATCGTGTCGGCGTAGGCGCCCTTCACGGCCCCGAGCAGCAGCCGGTCGCGGACCGGCCGGCCGTTCACGACGAAATGGACATGCGTGGCCGCGCCGCGATGATAGGTCGGCAGCCCGACATGGCCGGACAGCATCAGGTCCTCGCGCTCGGCGTGGAGTTCGACGGCATTCTCGGCGAAATCCGACCCGAGCACGCGCACGCTGCGCCGGAGCGAGCCCTCCGCCGTCGCCGGCTCGGCCGGGAACGACAGGCCGGACAGGTGATCGCCGGAAACCGACAGGCGCAGCGCCGGATGCGCGATGGCGAGGCGGCGGACGATCTCGGCCGCGGCCAAGGCCTCGGCGCGGTCGGATTTCAGGAACTTGAGCCGGGCCGGGGTTGCGGCGAACAGGTCCTTCACGTCGATGCGGGTGCCCGGGCCGGCGGGGGCGGGCCGGACCGTGCCCTTGAGGCCCGCATCGACCGTGATCGCCGCCCCGATCGGATCGTCCGTCTGCCGGGTGATGATCGTCAGATGCGCGACCGCGCCGATCGACGGGAGCGCCTCGCCGCGGAAACCGAGCGTGCTGATGGCCGAGAGATCGCCGTCCGGCAGCTTGGACGTTGCGTGACGCTCGACCGCGAGGTCCAGATCTTCCGGGCTCATCCCGCGCCCGTCGTCGACGACCCGGATCAGGCGCCGGCCGCCGGCTTCGAGCGTCACCTCGATCGAGCGCGCCCCGGCGTCGATCGCGTTCTCGACGAGTTCCTTGACGACGGCGGCCGGGCGCTCGACGACCTCGCCTGCCGCGATGCGGTCGACGAGGACGGGATCGAGGCGGCGGACTGCGTTCATGTCGCCCCGGGCGAGGTCAGGCCCGGCTCTCGGCCAGGTACTGCTTGGCCAGAATCTTACCCTCCTCGACGGCCGGCTGGTCGAACGGATCGACCCCCATCGCATAGCCGGTAAGGATCGTCTCCAGCATGAAATGCATCACCAGTTCGCCCATCTGCCGGGCGTCGAGGGTTTCGATCTCGATGCGTCGCACGGGCCGGCGGTTGCGCGCCAGCGTGTCGGCCGTGGCCCGGCCCTGGGCCGCCACGAGGTCGCCGATATGGCGCCCGGCGAAGCCCGGCTCGCCGGCGCGCTCCGCCAAAGCCGCATCCATGACGGGGCCCTTGCCGGCCACCGCGGTCGTGACGATTGTGAAGATCTTGTCGTTCGGGCCGGCAAGATAGAGCTGCAGCTGGCTGTGCTGGTCCACGGGCCCGATCGCCGCGACCGGGGTCGAGCCGCGCCCGCCCTTGCCCAGGCTCTCGGCCCAAAGCTGCACCCACCACCGGGTGAGCCGCTCGAGCCGGTCGGCATAGGCCATCATGACGTGGATGCTGCGCCCTTCCAGGGCTGCCGCGATGGCGAGCGCCGCGCCCTCCGCGGCCGGGAACTCGGCCACGGCCGCGCCATCCTTCAGGGGTGCGAGCGCGTCGGCGGCTCCGGCCCGGATGGCCCGGATGTCGAGGCCGAGGATGGCGGCCGGCAGGAGGCCGACATTGGTCAGCGCCGAGTAGCGTCCGCCGACCCCGGTGTGGTGTTCGAGGAAGCGTACGCCCTCCGGCTCGAGCAGCGCGCGCAGCGCGTTCTTGCCGTTCGGGGCCTTCGGCTCCGACAGGCCAAAAAAGAGCTCGCCGGCGCGGCTGCGCAGGCCGGCCCGGTCGAGCGCCGACAGCACGGCCATGACCTGCATCAGGGTCTCGCCCGTCCCGCCGGATTTCGAAATGGCGACGAAGCGCGTCGTCGCGAGCGGCAAACGCTCGAGGAGGCGCTCGAACGTGACCGGGTCGAGATTGTCCATGAAGTGCAGGCGGGGACCGTCGCCCAGCCGGCCGATGCCCGGCACGTTCCAGTCGGCAAGCTGAACCAGCGTCTGCCCGCCGAGGCTCGACCCGCCCGTGCCGAGAAGCACGATGTCGGTCGCACCGTCCTTCACCCGGGCGGCGACGTCTTCGATCTCCGCCAGGTCGGACTCGGTCCCGGGCAGTTGTAGCAAGGCCAGCCTGCCTGTCTCGAGATCCTCGCGCAGCCGCTCCATCGCGGTCGCGGCCCCGGCGAGCCCGGCCTCGAAGGCGGCGCGCGGCAATCCGCCGACCCCGATCGCGGGCTCGAGGGCTAGCTCGACATTCTGCTTCAACGCCATGCGGAATCCGTCCCTGGATGGCCGCCCGCCGACGGGGCGAGGCGGCGCTTTGTTATGCCTGCCCACGTAGAGACTTTACGGCCGGACGGAAACTCCCTCCGCGGCGGAGTGATCCAGAGCAGCATGCCGCAAACGAAAACGGCCCGGAGCCGATGGCCCGGGCCGTCCCGTTACCAAGACTGGCGTGATGATCAGTCGAGGACGACGACTTTCGCGCCGACCTTCACGCGGCCGTAGAGGTCGATCACATCCTCGTTCGTCATCCGGATGCAGCCGGAGGACACCGCCTGGCCGATCGTGTCCGGCTCGTTCGAGCCGTGGATGCGGTACATGGAGGAGCCGAGATACATGGCCCGGGCGCCGAGCGGGTTGTCCGGACCGCCGGACATATAGCGCGGCAGGTCTGGGCGACGCTTGATCATCTCGGCCGGGGGCGTCCAGCTCGGCCATTCCTTCTTGGCCGACACCTTCTGGATGCCGGACCACTCAAAGCCCGGGCGGCCGACGCCGACGCCGTACTCGATCGCCTCGCCCCGAGCCGTGACGAAGTAGAGCCGGCGCTCGCTCGTCGAGATCACGATGGTGCCGGGCGCGTATTCCGTCGAGAACTCGACCTGCTGACGCTGGACCGGGGCGGATTGGGCCCGGCTATCCTCGTCGAGATACTGCATGTCCCGATTGTTCATCGGGTCGGACCAGTAGTTCGACTGAGCCGCTGCGGGCTGGGCCGTAATGGCAGCAAAGCCGGCCGCAACGCCGACCATCGCGAGAAGCGCCTGACGCATGTCGAAGTCATCCCGAGTAAGTGGAGCGACCCCGCGGGTCGTCGATATGGCTCCACAACGTCACGGCTACGCTTCCGGTTTCATTGTAGCCGGCGGGTTTTGCGCGGCGACGCGCCTCACCTCATCCTGAGAGGGAAATCGCCGATATCAGGCGGCCGTAATCCGGCTCCTGGTGGTGGGTGGTGCGCCGGTAGCTGTAGAATCTCGCATCGTCCGAATAGGTGCAGAGCCCGAGCGACACGGCCTTGCCGATGCCGGCGCCATCCAGACGGTGCAGGATGAAGGCCGGCAGGTCGAACATCGCGTGGTCGGCGCGGGCGCTCGGGCGGAAGAAGCGGGCATAGGTTCCGTCCCGCTCGACGAAGCGGGCCAGGAATTCCGGCCCGACCTCGTAGGCGTCGCGGCTGATCGTCGGACCGAGCACCGCCACGATGTCACGCCGGTCGGATCCCAGCGCCTCCATGCTGGCGATCGTCGCCTCGAGCACGCCCGTAAAGGCACCTTTCCAGCCGGAATGCGCGGCGCCGACCACCCCCGCGCGCGGGTCGGCGAAGAGCACCGGGCCGCAATCCGCGCTGGCGACCGCAAGCGCGAAGCCGGGCGTCCGGCTGATCATGCCGTCGGCCTTCGGCCGCCCCGCCGCGCCCCAGGGAGCCTGGACGGTCACGATCTCGGCCGAGTGGATCTGATGAAGGCTGAGGAGATGGTCCGGGACGACGCCGAGCGCCGCGGCCATGCGGTTCCGGTTCTCCGTCACGGCCGCCTTGTCGTCCGCGGAGCCGACGCCGCCGTTCAGCGAGGCATAGATGCCCTGCGACACTCCCCCTTGCCGGGTGAAGAAGGCGTGGCGGATGCCGGGCAGGGAGGCGAGATCCGGGGCTTCGATCAGCATGTCGGCTCCATGGCCTGCGGGATGGTCGTCGGACCGGGCTGCGGGGGAGCGAGCCCGGGCAGGCCCGCGAGCCGGGGATCGGCGAAGGCCACGACCTTGAACAGGCCACCCATCTCCCCAGGCCCGGCTCCTGTCAGCCGGCGTAGGGCGGCTGCGACGGCCTCCGCCTGTTCCTGCGATGCCGCGCGCTGTAGCCGCTCCGCTCGCGCCTCGATGCCGAGGCTGCGCAGGAAGTCGCCCTGGCTGGCCGGGCCGTGCATTGCGGCGCCCGCCCGCCCGGCCGCACGGGCCAGTGCGGCGAAATCGACATGCGCCGTGAGGTCGGCCCCGCCCGGATCACCCAGCGGATCGACGAAGCCGTGGCGGCGCATGGCCTGGAGCGTGTCTCCCGGCGCGCTGGCGAGGTGGCCGTAATCGATGACGAGCGCGGCGCCGCCCTCGACGACCAGGCGAGCGGCGACATCCTGCACGAGCGCCAGGCCCGCCTCGTTGATCTCCAGGATGTCGCCGGGACGGCCCGGAACGGTGACGCGCCGGTCCGGTTCGGGTGCGAGGCCGAGGCACAAGCTTCCGTCAGTGCCGAGCCCGACGACACGCTCGTGCCACCCCGTCCCGGTCATGACGAGTTGCCGGATCGGAAGCGCATCGATGAACTCGTTCGCGAGCACGATCGCCGGGCCGGCCGGCACCTCTCCGAGGCTTCCATGCCAGCTCACATCCGCGCCGGAGGCCTGGAGCGCTTGCTCCTGAGCGTCCCGGAGGACCGGGCTCGTCTCCACGAGGTGTACCGTCGCGGCGTCGCGGAAGCCGGGCAGCACGCGCGCGGCGCGCAGGGCGTCCGCCATCAGCGTACCGCGTCCCGGCCCGAGTTCAACGAGGCGGAGCCGCCCGGGCCGCCCCATGCGGGACCAGGTCTCCGCCGCCCACAGGCCGAGGAGCTCGCCGAACATCTGGCTGATCTCGGGCGACGTGATGAAGTCGCCGGCGGCCCCGAGAGGGTCGCGGGTCATGTAGTAGCCGAAGCGCGAATGGCCGAGCGCCAGCGCCATGTAGCGCTCGAGCGTGATCGGTCCTTCGGCCGTGACGAGGTCCCGGATCTCGCGCCCGAGCGGCGTCACGCGGCCGCCTCGACCCCGCTCCGTCGCGGACGGGTCATGCCCCGGCCCGCCATCGCGATGACAGCGATCCCGACAGCCGCCATCGGGAACGAGAGAAGCTGCCCCATGGTCGCGCCGCCGAACAGGAAGCCGAGCTGCGCATCGGGCTCGCGGAAGAACTCGCATATGATGCGGGCGACGGCGTAGCCGGTGACGAAGATGCCGCCCAGGAGGCCGGGGCGGCGGAAGCCGAAGATCCGCGCCGCCACGGCCATGATCGCCAAGAGCACGAGCCCTTCCGCGAAGGCCTCGTAGAGCTGGCTTGGATGCCGAGGCACGTCGCCGCCCATCGGGAACACGATCCCCCAGGGCAGTTCGGGCGCAGCCCGGCCCCACAACTCGCCATTGACGAAATTGGCCAGCCGTCCCGTGAACAGACCGATCGGCGTGACCACGGCCGCGACGTCCAGCATGGCGAGCGGATGGAGCTTGCGGGACCTCGCGAAGAGCACGATGGCCAGGATGGTGCCCAGGAAGCCGCCGTGGAACGACATGCCGCCG
>CAXUKK010000142.1:0-7405 GCA_964251455.1 uncultured Enterovirga sp. | reverse complement strand
CCTGGTCCTGAACCACGATTTCCGGAGCGGTCGCGCCGTCCTGGTCAGGTAGGGGCCGCGGCAGCTCAGCCGCGATCGATGAGCTTCCCGGCCTGCAGGAAGCGGATCGGGTTCACGGGCTCGCCGCCGATCCGGGTCTCGTAGTGGAGATGAGGCCCCGTCGAGCGGCCCGTGGATCCGGTCAGCCCGACGATCTGGCCAGCCTCGACCCGCTCCCCCGGCACAACGGTGAACGACATGAGGTGGCCGTAGCGCGTGGCGACACCGTTGCCGTGGTCGATCTCGACCATGTTGCCGTAGCCGCCCGTATACTCGGCCGAGACGACCCGGCCCGCGCCCGTGGCCCGCGCCGGGCTACCTGTTTCGGCCCGGAAATCCAGTCCCGTGTGCAGGGCGGGTCCCCGGGTGAACGGATCGAAGCGTGTGCCGAAGCCGCTGGTCTGGTCCGGATCGCCGGCGAGGGGTGTCCCGAGCGGGAGCGTGCGGAAAGCCGTGTCGAGCCTGCGGATCTCGGCGAGGCTGGAGCCGAGATCGGCGAAGAGGAAGCCGACATGACCGGAGCCCGGCTTCACGGACACGGGGACGTAAGGGCCGCCAAGGCCGCGCGCGGCGGGCGCATGTGAGGGCATGTCGAGGCCTGTCGCATCGAGCGCGGACCGGAGTTGCGACACCCGGGCGCGAGCCGCCTGACCGATCGCCTTTGTGATCTCTGTCTCCTGGGCGGCTGCAACCTGAAGCTTGATCTCGAGCGCCGACAGGCGGTCGCGCGGGATGCGGGCAGGTTCGGGCTCGTCGCCGAGCCGCAGGCCGAAATCGGTCACGGGCGTCGGCTTGGTGTCGCTTGGCGATGGCTTCGAGAGAGCCCTGCGATCCGGAGTTCCGGCGACAACCGTCACGGAGCCCGTGACGCCGCCAAGGCCGGCCTGCTCGGCCGCCTGGCGCAGCCATGCCTGGCGGGAATCGATCTCGGCCTGACGGGCGGCGACCGCCGCGATGCGGGCATCGAAGGTCCGGCGTTCGACGAGATTCTGCGTCACCTCGCGCTCGAGCCGGGTCGAGAGATGCGCAAGGCGGTCCTCGTAGGCGTATTTCATCTCCGTCTCGCGCACGAAGACACGCTGCGCGAGCTCATCGCGCGACAGGATGTACCAGGTCGTCGCACCCGCCCAAGCCGCGATCATGGCGGCCGCGAACCCGGCGCCGAGAAGCGCCCTCCGGCTCAGATGGACGATCCCGGCTCCGTGCTCAGGTCTTGATGCGTATCGATGGTGATGGGGCGCGTTCGGGCGCATCGGGAATGTCCGTGGAAGGCAAACCCGATCAGACGACGTTAGGGTTAAGGATCCCGAAACAGCGCCGGCTCAGAGGGCGCGCACGGCCTCCAGCACCTCGTTTGCATGGCCCGGCACCTTCACCTTCGGCCACACCTTGGCGATCCGGCCCTCGGCATCGATGAGAACTGTCGTGCGCTCCACGCCCATATATTTGCGCCCGTACATGCTCTTTTCCACCCAGACTCCATAGGCTTGGAGCGCCTCCTTCGTCTCGTCGGAGAGCAAGGTGAGATCGAGTCCGTATTTGCCCGTGAACTTGCCATGGCTTTTCGGAGAGTCGGGCGAGACTCCGATGATGTCGGCGCCGGCAGCCGTGAAGGCCGCCTTGAGTTCGTTGAACTCCTTCGCCTCCTGGGTGCAGCCGCTCGTGTCGTCCTTCGGATAGAAGAAGAGCACGACCTTCCGGCCCGCGAGGCTCGACAGGGCCACATCCGTCCCGCCCGGCCCCGGAAGGGAGAACGCCGGTGCGTCCGACCCGATTGCAAGCTCCATGCCTCGCCTTCCTTTCGACCTAATGACTCGCTTAATCGTGTCCGCTTGCTGATGGCGATTTCGCGACGAAGCGAGCTATCCTCTAATTCATCGTACGCCGTCAGCCGAATCACAGGCTGCTGATCTGGACGGGTTGCCTTTGTTCGAGGGTGGATGAAGCGGCTCGCCAGTCAGGACCCAACGGCAAAGCGGCGCGGCCCGCGCTGGCGCCGTATCGTCCGCCGCACCTTCTACGCCAAGCTCGGGCTCGCCTTCTGCGTGCTGCTCGTGGCGTTCGCGTTCTATCTTCGCCTCGTCGCCGGGCCGGTCAGCCTCAAGGATTATTCCGAGCAGCTCGGGACCGCGCTCGCGTCGCGCATCGGCACGGGCTGGCGCGTCGAGCTCACGGACACGGCGATCGAGCTGCAGGGCACGACGCCGGCCGTGCGGACGACCGGCATGGAAATCCGCAACCCCGCTGGCCAGCTCGTCGTCCGCGCGCCGTACGCGACAGTGAGCCTCGATCCGACATCGCTCCTGATCGGCACGATCGCGCCACGTGAGATCGAGCTTCGCGACCTCCAGCTGCTTGCCCGCGTAGCGGCCGATGGCAGCCTGTCCTTCGTGCCGCCGGGGGATGGTGCCGTCGACCCGGCCGCCGCCGGCGCGCAGCAGGCCAGCGCGAGCCCGCAGGTCGCGGACGTGCCGGGCGAGGGAAGCCCCTCGCCGGTGTCCCGCGCGGTCGCGTCGCTGCTCGAGCCAATTCTCGGTTCCTCCAGCCTGATCGGAGCGCTCGACCGCGCGTCCGTCGCCAATGCGCGGCTCACCGTCCTCGGCGCGGACGGGCGCGAGCGGGCCGCCTTCTCCCGCGTGAATGCGCTTTTCGAGCGCGCCGGCGACGGCCTGCGTCGGATGTCGATCGCCCTCGAGGGACCCGGTGGCGCCTGGCGCATTGGCGGCGAAGTCGGCGAGGACGGACCAGGGCGGCGGGCAGAGCTGCAGGGATCGGATATCCCGCTTGGGGATGCCCTGCTTCTCACGGGCATGTCGACGTTCCCGGCGGTCGCCGACGTGAAACTGTCTGGCACGGTCTCGGCGTCGCTTGCGGACGGCCGTCTCACCAAATTCGCGGGCAGGTTCGAGAGCACGCCGGGCAGCATCGCGCAGCCCGGGCAGAAGCCGATCCCGCTCGACGTTCTGTCCGTCACGAGCTCCTGGGATGAGGCCGGGCGCAAATTCGATCTCGCCGATCTCAGGGTGAAAAGCGGACAGACCGAGGCCAGACTCTCCGGCAACCTGGCTTCGGTCGATACGACCTGGCGGCTGGCGGTAACGGGGCACGACGCATCCTGGGCGGGCGCGACCGAGCGCGAAGCTGCGTTCAAGGTGCGCGACATCGCGGCCGCGGTCAGCTTCGCGGAGACCGGCATCGCGGTCGAACGGCTGAGCTTTGCCGGCGACGAACTCGACCTCGCCGTAACCGGCGCCGGGACGCCCGGTCCGGACGGTCTCTCGCTTCGTGCCCTGATCGACGCAAAGGGTACGAGCGTGCGGCGGCTGCTCGCGTTCTGGCCCGAGACCGTCAATCCGGAATTGCGGGGCTACCTCGCCGAGAACCTCGGCGCGGGTAAGCTCGAGACGATGCGGCTGCAGACCGATCTGGACGCCGCCGACGTCAAGAGCGCTTTTTCCGGCAAGCCGATCTCGGATCGCGGGCTCAGCCTTTCCTTCGCGGTCTCGGACGCCCGGATGAACATCATCGATGGCCTTCCGCCGCTGCGACGGCTGAGCTTCCTCGGCGCGGCCACGGGGACGACGACAACCCTGACCGAAGGGCAAGGGAGGGTCGACATGCCGGATGGCAGACGGCTGACCTTCTCCAACGGCAGCTTCCGGCAGACCGACGAACACAGGGCGACCAGCGTGGCCCAGATCGGGTTCCGCCTCGACGGTGGGGCCGATGCGCTCGCCTCTCTGCTGCGCTCGCCGATCTTTCGTGAGCTCGGCTCCTTCGACATCGACCCGGCAAACGTGAAGGGGCGCGCCGACCTGCGTGTCTCGCTGCCCCTCATGGTACGCAACATCCCACCCGTGTCCGAGCTCCCGTTCAGCGTCGCGGGCACGTTGAGCGACATCACGGTCGATCGCATCGTCGGCAAGGAGCGGCTCGAGGGAGCGCAGCTTGCGGTGACTTACGAAGCAGGCACGCTATCGATCCGGGGTGACGGCAAGCTCGGCGGCTCACCTGCCACGTTCGACCTGCGGCAGCCCAAGGCGGGGCCGGGCGAGGTTGCGGTCCATCTCACGCTGGATGAGGCCACGCGATCTCGCCGCGGTCTGCCAACCGCCCCCCAGGTGTCGGGGCCGATCCCGGTCAAGCTCGTCGCGCCCATGGGGCCGGGCGCCAAGGGGCAAACCCGGGTCGAGGCGGATCTGTCGAAAGCCGCCGTCGACGGATTGCTGCCGGGCTGGAGCAAGCCCGTCGGCCGACCGGGCCGTATCACCTTCGCGTTTGGCGACGGCGACGGAACCGAGCTACGCGACCTCGTGCTCGAATCCGGACCCGTCCAGCTTCGCGGCAATGCGGCGTTCGCGGCCGACGGCACCCTCGACAAGGCCGAGCTTGGAACGCTCAAGCTGTCGCCCGGCGACGACATGCGGGCAAGCATCGACCGCAATGGCGGCGTCTACAAGGTCGCCCTGAAGGGCAATGTCGGGGACGCGCGCCCGGTGCTGAAATGGCTGACCGGATCAGGCGCGCCTTCGGCGGGCAGCGCTGGCCAGAAAGGCCGCGATCCGCCAGACATGGATATCGATGCCGGGCTCAACATCCTCACCGGCTTCAACGACGAGGCGATGACCGGGGTCGTGGCGCGGATCGGGACCCGCGGGCGGGACCTCCGGGCGCTACAATTCCGGGGCCAGTTCCGCTCGGCCGTCCTCGAGGCCCAGCTCTCGCGCGACGCCGGGCAGCCGCAATTGCTGGTGCAATCCGGAGATGCCGGCGCGACGCTCCGCTTCCTCGATCTCTACCGCCGCATGGCCGGCGGTCAGATGGTCGTGAAGACCAGCATCGGCGACGGCGTCCAGAGCGGGACAGTCTCGATCGGCGCCTTCTCCATCCGTAACGAGCCGGCCTTGCGCTCCATCGCGGCGAACACGTCGCAGGAGACGACCGACGAGCGGACCGGCGCCATCGTGCAGCGGCTCGAGGCCGAGCAGGTCGATTTCGCGAAGCTGGACGCAGGGTTTCGCCGCACCGCGTCCCGGATCGAATACAAAGACGTCGTCGTCTGGGGGTCCCAGGTCGGCTTCACGCTCGGCGGCTTCGTCGATTATGCGCGCGACCGGACCGAGATCCTGGGCACCTTCGTGCCCGCCTTCGGCTTGAACAACGCCTTCAGCCAGGTGCCGATCGTCGGCCTGCTGCTCGGCGGCGGCAACCGCAACGAGGGGCTGTTCGCCATCGACTTCAAGGTCTCCGGCCTGGCGAGTTCGCCGACCCTGACCGTGAACCCGCTGACGGCGGTCGCGCCGGGCATCCTGCGCAAGCTGTTCAGCTGGATGATGCCGGAAGACGAGGCGACGGGGGCCACGCTGCCCCCCTCAGCGCCGGAGAAGAGGACCGGCGGTACCCCGCAGCGGCCAAGGCCGAAGCCGGAACGGGCCGACTGACCGGATTGCCGTCACACGGCCCGTAGCAGGACGTGCTTCTTCTTCCCGAAGGACAGCTTCACAACCCCGTTCGCCAGGTCGGACGCGCCGATGAGCTGGGCGCGGTCCGCGACCCGGACGTCATTGACCGAGATCGCCCCGTTGGCGATGGCCCGGACCACCTCGCCGTTGGACGCGGCGAGGCCGGCGCGGACCACCGCGGGCGCGATGCCAAGGCCGGCCTCGATCTCCGCTCGCGCGATATCGACTGAGGGCAACGTATCCGCCGTCACGCCCTGCTCGAAGGTCTTGGCCGCAGTCTCGGCCGCCGCGTCAGCCGCCTCGCGTCCATGCACGAGGGCAGTCGCTTCCGTCGCCAGCACCTTCTTGGCCTCGTTGATCCCGGCACCTTCCAGCCGTTCGAGCTCGACGATCCGCTCCATGGGCAGCGTCGTGAACAGCTTGAGGAAGCGGACGACGTCGGCATCCTCGGTGTTCCGCCAGAACTGCCAGTACGAGTATGGCGAGAACAGTTCGCCCTTGAGCCAGACCGCGCCGGCGGCGGTCTTGCCCATCTTGGCACCGGAGGCCGTCGTCATCAGCGGGCAGGTGAGCGCGTAAAGCTGGCCCGTGCCGAGCCGCCGGCCGAGATCGATGCCCGTGACGATGTTCCCCCACTGGTCCGAGCCGCCCATCTGCAGGACGCAGCCGTAGCGGCGGTGCAGCTCCGTGAAGTCGTAGGCCTGCAGGATCATGTAGTTGAACTCGATGAACGACAGCTCCTGGTCCCGCTCGAGCCGCATCCTGACCGAGTCCATCGACAGCATGCGGTTGACCGAGAAGTGGCGGCCAATGTCGCGCAGCATGTCGATGTAGTTGAGCTTGGTCAGCCACTCGGCGTTGTCCGCCATGGCTGCCTCGTGGCCAGCCTCGCCGAACCGGATGAAGCGCGAGAACACCTCCTTGATGGAGTTCTTGTTCTCGTCGATCTGCTCGACCGTCAGGATCTTCCGCGTCTCATCGCGTCCCGAGGGGTCGCCCACCCGCGTCGTACCGCCGCCCATCAGCACGATCGGCCGCCCGGCGCCGGTCTCCTGCAGCCAGTGCAGCATCATGATGGAGAGCAGGTGCCCGATATGCAGCGACGGAGCCGTGCAATCGTAGCCGACATAGGTCGTGAGCTTGCCCGCGACGGCCGCTTCGTCGATCCCGGCGAGGTCGGAGGTCTGATGGATGAAGCCGCGCTCGGTCAGCGTGCGGAGAAAGGCCGAGCTCGGCGCAGGCAGGGTCGCGGACATCTGGGATTGTTCGTTTCGGGTGTGAGCTGGCGCGTGTAACAGCTTCGGCCACGTTTTTCACGGGAGCAGGGCATGCTGGCGATCGGGCTGATGAGCGGGACCTCGCTCGACGGCGTCGACGTGGCGCTGATCGACGCGGATGGAGCCGCCCTCAAGGTCGGGCGCACGCCGAACGGCTTCATCGAGCCGCTCGGCCCGACGGGCTACCGCGCCTATTCCGACGAGGAGCGCGCGCTTCTCCGGCAGGCCCTCGTCGATGCGGAGAAGATCGAGGCGCCCGGCGAGCGGCCGGGCTGCCTGCCCGAAGCCGAGGACCTCGTCTCGCGGACGCATGCCGAGGCGGTCGAGGCGTTCCTCGCCGAAAACGGGCTGAAAGCCTCCGAGATCGGCGTCGTCGGCTTCCACGGCCAGACGGTCGTGCACCGGCCCGACCAGCGCATGACGATCCAGATCGGCGACGGCGAGGCATTGGCGCGCAGGCTCGGCATCCCGGTCGTCTACGATCTCCGGCGCGCCGACGTCGATGCCGGCGGCCAGGGTGCGCCGCTGGTCCCGGTGTTCCACCGCGCACTCGTCGAGGCGTCCGGCTTCGCCGGGCCGCTCGGCATCCTGAACCTCGGCGGCGTCGCTAACGTCACGCTGCTGAGC
>CAXUKK010000141.1:0-7478 GCA_964251455.1 uncultured Enterovirga sp. | reverse complement strand
GTGTTAGTCATCAACCCTGAACACGTCATGGTAGGGCTGTAAGAAAGTACGGTGCCGGACGCTGAAACGAGTTGATGGCTTAAATGATCCCTATCGAGGATCCAATGGATGCTCGCATCGAGCATTACCGGGCGGTCCGCGACAAGGACCTTGCGGGCCGTGGTGGCCGGTTCGTGGCGGAGGGCGAAGTCGTGCTTCGGGCTCTGCTGGGCCGCCACTCGCGGTTCCCCGCCGAATCACTGCTGCTGGCTGAAAGTCGCGCGATCGCCCTCGCACCCGTCCTGGCTGACCTGCCGCCCGGACTGCCCGTCTACGTCGCCGGCCAGCAGGTGATGGATGCGATCGTGGGCTTCCACATCCACCGGGGCGCACTTGCGATTGGTATGCGTGGCCCCCCGCAGCCCGCCAAGGATGCGCTGGTCGACCTTCCGGACGATGCGCTCGTCCTGGGGCTCGTGGGGCTGGCGAACCATGACAATGTCGGTGGAGCCTTCCGCAACGCAGCCGCATTCGGGGCTGATGTAGTGCTGCTGGACCGGGCCTCCTGCGACCCGCTCTATCGCAAGGCTGTCCGGGTGTCGGTCGGGGCTTCGCTCATCGTACCCTTTGCCTGGGCTGACACGGCGGCGGACATGCTGCGCTCGCTCGCTGAAGCCGGATTTGAGACCTTCCCGCTGAGCCCGTCCGGCACCGTCCCGATCGAGAGCTGCGTCTGGCCGGCTCGCACCGCGCTGCTGGTGGGGGCGGAGGGCCCGGGCCTGCCGGCGTCGCTCCTGCGCAACCTGTCTGGGCTGCGCATCACCATGGCGAGCGGCTTCGATTCGCTCAACGTTGCGACAGCGGCGGGTATTGCGCTGCATGCCGTACGCTCCGCGAGGACGCGGACCCCGCCCGATTGACGCGCGCGGCCACCGGACCCAACCTGGAGCGAGAAGCGGAGGAGGCGGCATGGCCATCAAGGTGTCCGGCAAGAATCTCGACATCGGCGAGGCCCTGCGTGCGCAGGTCGAGACCCGCCTGCACGCCGCAATCGGCAAGTACTTCGACGGGGCGGGATCGGGTCACGTGATGGTCTCGCGCGACGGCGCGGGCTTCCGGACCGACTGCATCGTCAAGCTCGCCTCCGGAACGGTGCTCGAATCCTCCGGGCTCGCTCCGGACGCCTATTCGAGCTTCGACCAGTCGGCACTTCGCATCGAGAAGCGGTTGAGGCGCTACAAGCGGCGCGTGAAGAGCAGGATCGGAGATGGCCTGACGGAACTAAGACCCGTCGAGGCTGAGAGCGCTTATTCGATCATCGAACAGCCTGACGACGAGCAGGTCGAAACCGAAACCGGCGAGTTCCACCCGGTCGTGATAGCGGAGACGACCAAGCGGCTTGACCGCCTCTCCGTCGGAGAGGCCGTGATCGAGCTGGATCTGACGGGAGCGCCGACCCTCGTGTTCCGGCATGCTGGAAATGGCAGAGTGAACGTCGTATATCGCCGCAACGACGGTACGATCGGCTGGGTAGATCCCCCACTCGATGACGCAGACGACCCTGGCCGAAAGCTTGCTAGGCACTGAGCGGGCTCGCCCGTCAGACCTCACCCGAGTCCTTCACCGATGCCTTTGCTCGACTTCCTGAGTCCCGAGGCGATCGCCCCTTCACTGAAGGCGAATTCCAAGAAGCAGGCCCTTCAGGATCTGGCGGCCCATGCGGCACGGCTGACCGGTCGGGACGGGCGCGAAATCTTCGACACCCTCCTTCAACGCGAGCGGCTCGGCTCGACGGGGATCGGCGAAGGTATCGCGATCCCGCATGGCAAGCTGCCCAAGCTCGCCAGCCTGTTCGGGCTTTTTGCCCGACTGGAGAAGCCGATCGACTTCGACGCGCTCGATGGCGCGCCCGTCGACATGCTGTTCCTGCTCCTCGCCCCGGAAGGAGCGGGCGCGGACCATCTGAAGGCCCTGGCGCGCGTGGCGCGCGTGCTACGCGAGCCGGGCATTCACGATCGAATCCGCGCAGCGCGGGACGCGAGCGCGGTTTATGCGGTGTTGACCCAGGAGGCTACGCCCCGCGCGGCGTAGGCAGCCAGCCCGCCCGTTCACACAATCGGCTGAGGAACCGGCACCGGCGCAGCACCTGCCCGCGTATCGATTGGCGGGCGCACGTTCATCAGCATCTGCGCAAAACCGGCGATCAGCCCGACCAACACGGCCGCCTTCCAGGCGATATCGTAGCTTCCGAGCGAGTCGTAGATCACGCCGCCGCCCCAGGCTCCGAGAAAGGACCCGACCTGGTGGCTGAAAAACGCGATGCCGACGAGCGTCGTCATGTAGCGGAGCCCGAACAACTCGACGACCAGCCCGTTCACGAGCGGCACGACGCCGAGCCAAAGGGTGCCCATCGCGGCAGCGAAGACGATGGTGGACGTCGGCGTCGGAGGCAGCAGAAAATAGGCCGCGACGACGAGCGAACGGAGCACATACACGCCGCCGAGCAGGTACTGCTTGGGATAACGGCCGCCGAGCCACCCGAAGAGATAGGATCCGATCACGTTGAAGAGGCCGATCGCCGCTAGGGCGGCGGCCCCGACGGACGGGTCCATGCCGCAATCCGCCAGATAGGTCGGCAGGTGCGTCGTGATGAAGACGAGTTGCAGGCCGCACACGAAGAACGCCGTCGCCATCACGAGATAGCCCGAATGGCCGAAGGCGGAGCGAAGCACCTCGCTGAGGGACTTCTCCAGATGGTGGATCGGCGGAGCCTCCATCCTGTCCACCTGGCCCGCCCCGAATGCCGCCGGGACCATGACGCAGACCAGGCCGAGAAAGCCGATCAGGGCCACCTGCCAGCCGGCTTTGGAGATGAGCGTCTGCGCCATAGGGGAAGCGATCACCAGCCCGAGTGACCCGAGCGCCGACACGATCCCCATCGTGACGCTGCGCCGGGCAGGCGTGACGGCCCGGGAGGCGACGCTCATGGCAACGCTGGAGGCCGTGCATGACAAGGCAAGACCGATGAAGATGCCGGATCCGAGGGTCAGCTGGAGCGCCGAGGTGGCGTTGATCATCAGGCCGAGCCCGGCCGCGTAGATGGCGACCCCTGCCAACGTGACCCAGCGGAAGCCGAACCGATCCGCCAGAATGCCTATGAAGGGCTGCGTGATCCCCCAGACGATGTTCTGGATCGCCATGGCCAGCGAGAAATCAGCCGTGGTCACGCCGACGTCGCGCACGATGTGCGGCTGGAAGAGCCCGAAGCTCTGCCGCATCCCCATCGCGAGGCTGAGCATGATCGCGGCCCCGCCCAAGATGGACCAGCGCTGGACGGCCGTCAGGTTTCCAGCGTTCATCGTTTCCCCCCGGATTTCGGGACCTTATGCCACCTTCCGGCTCCCGCATCCCAGCTTGGGAAGCTGCGACCCCCTGCGCGCAGCGCAAGGCTCAGGCGAATTCCCACCGGCCGAGTGCCGGGCTAATGACGAAGTCGGGAGAACGCGACCGAACGGAGCGCATCATGGACAGGCGGTCATTGTTGAAGGGCGGCGGCATCGCTGCGGGCGCGACGGCGCTCGCGAGCCCGTCGATCGCACAGGGCCAGCCGGAAATCCGCTGGCGGCTTGCATCCAGCTATCCGAAGAGCCTCGACACGCTGTACGGCGCCGGTGCGCAGATCGCGAAGCGCGTCGCCGCCGCGACGGACAACAAGTTTCAGCTTCAGGTGTTCGCAGCCGGCGAGATCGTCGGCGGGCTTCAGGTCCTCGACGCCGTCCAGAACGGGACGGTCGAATGCGGCTACACGCTATCGAGCTTCTATCTCGGCAAGGACCAGACCTTCATGTTCGAGGCCTCCGTGCCGTGGGGGATGAACACGCGCCACCACAATGGCTGGATGACCCACGGCGGCGGCCTGCAACTCGTGCGCGACTTCCTCGCCGACTACAACATCGTCAATTTCCCGGCCGGCAACACGGGCGCGCAAATGGGCGGCTGGTTTCGCAAGGAGATCAATTCGGTCGAGGATCTGAAGGGCCTCAAGTTCCGCATCGCCGGCATGGGCGGGCAGATCCTCGCCCGCATGGGCGCGGTGCCCCAGGTGCTCGCGGGCGGCGACATCTATCCGGCGCTCGAGCGCGGCACGCTGGACGCCGTCGAATGGGCCGGCCCCTACGACGACGAGAAGCTCGGCTTCGTGAAGGTCGCCAAGTACTATTACTACCCGGGTTTCTGGGAGGGGACGGCGCAGACGTCCCTCTATGTGAACAAGGACAAGCTCGCGGCCCTGCCGGAGCCCTACAGGAACATCCTCGAAGCCGCCTGCGCGGAGGCCAATCTCTGGTGCCTGTCGAAATACGATGCGGAGAACCCCGATGCGCTCCGCCGGGTCCTCAGCCAGGGAGCGCAGCTCCGGGCATTCCCGCGCGACGTGCTCGATGCGAGCTACAAGCAGGCCTACGCGTTGTACGGCGAGATCGCGGCCCAGAACCCGAAGTTCAAGAAGATCTTCGATCACTGGATGGCGTTCCGCGAGAAGGAACTGACCTGGTTCAGGATCGGGGAGTTCCCGTTCGACTACTACGTGTACTCGCAGCGGGGCTGAGGTGAACCGATTGGCTGGACCGAACGCGCGGCCGAATCCCGCCGGGAAGGGGCTGACCGAGCCTCGGCAAGGGAGCCGGTGGCTGGCGCTCGCCCTCGGCATTCCGAGCCGTCTGGGACTGACCGAGGCCGGCCCCCTCGTGACTCTGTCGCTCGTCGGCCTCCTCGGCTGGGGCTTCATCGAAATCGCCGGCGAAGTCAGCGAGGGAAGCACGCTTGCATTCGACCGGCGGCTACTGCTCGCGTTGCGCAACCCGGCGGATATCGCCGACCCGATCGGCCCCGGCTGGGTCGAGGAAAGCGCGCGGGACATCACGGGCCTCGGCGGATACGTGATTCTCGGCCTGATCACGTTGGCGACGATCGCCTACCTGCTCATGACGCGCCGCCGTGGCGCGTCGCTGCTCGTCCTCGCCTCCGTCGGGGGCGGCATGATCGTCAGCACGCTTCTCAAGCTGGGGTTCGAGCGACCGCGGCCCGACCTCGTCCCGCATGCGACCCAGGTCTACACTGCGAGCTTCCCGTCCGGGCACGCGATGCTGTCCGCCGTGGTCTACCTGACCCTGGGCGCGCTGCTTGCGCGTGTGCACAAGCCGCGGCGGGTCAAGCTGTTCTTCCTCTCGCTTGCGATCGTGCTCACGATGTTCGTGGGCCTTTCACGCGTCTATCTCGGCGTGCACTGGCCGTCCGACGTGCTTGCGGGCTGGTGCATCGGGGGCGCCTGGGCAGGTCTGTGCTGGTACGCGGCGCTCCTCCTGCAACGGAAAGGTCAGGTCGAAACGGAAGCGCCTCCGCCTCCGCCGCAGGAAGCGGCGTCACGCGCGCCGGGACCCTGATCGGCCCGCGAAATAGCACCCTCTGCGGTCGACAAATGATGTCGGACGGCCCAAGTGAGCGGCTCCACAGGCCAGGAGGACGGTATGTCGGTCAGGAAAGCGCGAGCGGTTTGGCAGGGCACCGGCAAGGATGGCACCGGCCAGATCAGCAGCGACTCGGGCGTGCTCAGCTCGACACCCTATTCCTTCAAGACGCGTTTCGAGAACGAGAAGGGGACGAACCCTGAAGAGCTGATCGCGGCCGCGCATGCCGGCTGCTTCACGATGGCGCTCGCCTTCCAGCTCCAGGCCGCGGGCTTCACGCCGACCGAGCTTTCGACCGAGGCCGCCATCAGCCTCGAGAAGGATGGAGCGGGGTTCAAGATCACGAAATCCGCCCTGACGCTGCGAGCCCAGGTGCCGAACATCGACCAGGCGAAGTTCGACGAGTTGGCCAAGGCTGCCGAGGAAGGCTGCCCGGTCTCGAAGCTGCTCAATGCCGAGATCACGCTCGACG
Source organism: uncultured Enterovirga sp. (assembly GCA_964251455.1). Classification (GTDB taxonomy): domain Bacteria; phylum Pseudomonadota; class Alphaproteobacteria; order Rhizobiales; family Beijerinckiaceae; genus Enterovirga. The sequence continues at coordinate 1,562 of CAXUKK010000141.1, read as the reverse complement.
CGACGCTCGGCTGAGCGGCACCACCCTGAGACGAGGGCGAGCGCGTCTCGCCCTCAGGGCGGCTAAAACTCCGCCCCGAAAAGGCTTTTCGGACACGCTATGATCCGCTCTCCCCTGATGACCGTCATGACCGACGCCGTGATGAAGGCGGCGCGGTCGCTCAAGCGCGATTTCGGCGAGGTCGAGAATCTCCAGGTCTCGCGCAAGGGGCCGGGGGACTTCGTTTCCGCGGCCGATCACCGGGCGGAGGAGATCCTGCGCGGCGCGTTGGAGAAGGCACGGCCGGGCTACGGCTTCGTGTTGGAGGAATCCGGCACGATCGTGGGCACGGATGCGACCCACCGCTGGCACGTCGATCCGCTCGACGGCACGACCAACTTCCTCCACGGCATCCCGCATTTCTGCATCTCGGTCGGGCTCGAGCGCGAAGGTCAGATCGTGGCCGGCGTGATCTACGATCCGATCAAGGACGAGCTGTTCGTCGCCGAGCGCGGCCAGGGAGCCTTCCTGAACAATCGCCGACTCCGGGTGGCGGCCCGGCGCGACATGGCCGATGCGGTCGTCTATTGCGGGCTGCCGCATCTCGGGCGGCCCGCGCATCCCCGCTTTCTGCACGAAATGGCGGCCGTGATGACCGTTTCGGCAGGCCTGCGCCGGATGGGAGCGGCGGCACTCGACATGGCGTATGTGGCGGCCGGACGCGCCGACCTCTACTGGGAGCGCGACCTGAAGAGCTGGGATATCGCCGCCGGGATCGTGATCGTGCGCGAAGCAGGAGGATACGTCAGCGATTGCGAGGGTGGATCAAACCCGTTGGCAACTCTTTCCATGTGTTGCGGCAATGAAAACCTGCATCGCGAGTTGCTCGGACTTCTGAAAAAGCCTCTGGCTCGTTAAGCTCCCGCGGCGGGTCGTCCTTCGGCGGGCCGTCGCACGATGAGCTGATGATGCTGAACCCGACCCCGCTCCAGCACGAGGCGCGCCCTCTCTCGTCCCCGCGCATCTACCTTGTGCGGATGGCCGTGTTCCTGATCCTGGTCGGGTTTTTGTGCCTGATCCTGTTCGAGCCCCTGAAGCGCGCCTTCTTCGGCAATCCGGGCCTGAACGCCCTGATCGGCGGGATCCTGCTCATCGGAATCGTGCTGGCGGGCCGGCAAGTCATCCGCTTGTTCCGGGAGATCCGTTGGGTGAACCATGTCAGCGGCGCGGATGGCCGCACGCTGGCGCGCCCGCCCGTCCTGCTCGCCCCGATGGCGGCCCTTATCGGCGACCCGTCGACCCGCGCCTCGCTGTCGCTCGCGACATCGCGTTCGCTCCTCGATTCGATCTCCGCGCGCCTCGACGAAAGCCGCGAGCTCGTTCGCTACCTTGCAGGCCTCCTCGTCTTCCTCGGCCTGCTCGGCACCTTCTGGGGCCTGATCGAGACGGTGAATTCCGTTGGCCGCATCATCGGCTCCTTGAAGACGGGCGGCGATGCGGCCGTGCTCTTCGACGAGCTGAAGACGAGCCTCTCGGCTCCCCTCGCCGGCATGGGCATCTCCTTCTCGGCCTCGCTCTTCGGC
>CAXUKK010000140.1:0-7493 GCA_964251455.1 uncultured Enterovirga sp. | reverse complement strand
GGCTTTGCGTGCCGTCCGCATAGGCCAGTCGGACTTGCACGGTGTCGGTCCCATCCGGAAGCGCGATCACCGGCCGGACATCGGGGGCCGCGCCCGAGGACGTGGGCGAGCAGGCCGGAAGCGGCAATTGCTGGTTCGGGGGATCGTCGCCGAACCCGATCAGCGCCTCGCGCAACGCGCAGCGATTGGCCAGAAGCTGCGCATACGACAACACGTCGGGGACGTCCGGCCTGAACGAGACCCAGGAATCCGGCGAGCGCTCCAGCGATTCACGTGCTGCATTCACGAGCGTCGTGCCGGGATCGAAGGCGAGCGGGAACGGTCCTGCCTCCCGGCCCGAGAGGTCGCGGTACGTGATGTAGAGCGTGCTCCGCCCGAGCGAGGCGGGCAGCGGAATATCGGCTGCACTCGTCGCCCGCCCGGTCGCTGACGAAGCCTGGGCAGTCTCCCCGGTCTCGCCGATGCGGGCGCTCACCTGAGTCGCGGATTCCGGCAGCGCAATGCGGGCGATCCAGCCGGTATCCGTCCGCACGAAGCTGCCGGACGGGCGGACGGAGGCGCTGCCGAAATAGGCTTCGATCTCGCTGCGGCGGGTGCGAGCCGCATCGAGCCAGCCGTCGAGGAACGTGCCGTCGACGAAGAGCGGCGTGATCGCGCCTGTTTCCGCGCCCTCGATGAAGCGGTCGAACGCCGCGAAGGCGAGCCGGCGGTCCATGAGGGTCGGGCCGCCCTGACGCCTCTCCATCAGGGCTTCGGCAAGGAAATAAGCTGCGGGAAGAAAGTCCGGGTTCTCGGTCGCGAGCGCTTCGAGCTTGGCGCGGCGATCGGCGCCGTCTCCCTGGATCGCGGCCAGGAGGGCGACGGAACTCGTCGCATTCGGGCGCGCGAGGTCCTGGACGATCTTGCGGGCCGCGTCGGCACCCGATGTCGTCCGCACGAGCGACGTATAGCGGATCAGGACGTCGACCGCGTTCCCGGCCATCGGCGCCGCTGCCGTGTAACTGCGGAGGGCGGCGCTGCGATCGCCGTTCGCCTCCTGGAGCCGGGCATTATGGTAAAGCTCGGGCAGGGTCTTCGCATCGGCGACGATGCCGGTCCGCGACAACGCCAGAAAAGCCGCCGCAGCCTCGGCCGGAGACAGCGGTTTCGTTATCGCCGCGACAGCAGGTTTATCCGGAGGCGGGACGGGCTTGTCCGCAACGACCGGCTTGTCCACGACGGCAGGCTTGTCCGGCGCCTTCTCCACGTTCCGCACCGGTGGCCTGGCGGGCGGCTTCGTCGCCTGCTGCTGCGCGGGCTTGTCGGGCGTGACGATCTCGACGGGCGTCGCACCCGCCAGGTTAGAGGGCGGCTTTGCCGGGCTCGCAGTGTTCGAGGAGGTCGACGTTTCGAACGCCCTCTTCAGGGCCGGCAGGCCGGGCACGGCCGCCACGCCGGCCGCGAGCGCGATGCCAAGTGCCGCAAAGGGCCAAAGCCCACGGCGTCTGCCCGATGGGCGCTCCGCCGTTTCCGGCCGATCCCGACGCGCAGCGAGGACAAATGGGTCGCTGGTGCGGACCGGCTCCGCCGGCCGCGCCACGACGAAGGCATGAATCGGCTGCGGCAGGTTCTTGACCTTACGGGCGCCGATATCCTGGAACTCGACCGGGATCTTGTTCGCGACAGCCTCGTGCACCGAGCGGGACACGCAGATCCCGCCGGCTGGCGCCATGGCTTCAAGCCGAGCCGCGATGTTCACGCCGTCACCGAGGAGATCGTCGCCGCGCTCGACGACATCGCCGATCGTGATGCCGATGCGGAACTCGATCCGGCGGGCCGGGTCGATCCCGGCGCTCGCGGCGGCGAGGCTCTTCTGGATGTCGACCGCGACCCGGACCGCCTCCACGGCCGAGTCGAACTCGCACATCACCGAATCGCCGGCCGTGTTGAAGATCCGACCGCCGGCCCGGTGGACGAGGCCGTCGAAGATCTCGCGGGCCGCCGCGAAACCCCGCAGCGTTCCCTCTTCGTCGGCCGCGACGAGGCGCGAGTAGCCGACGACGTCGGCCGCGAGGATCGCGGCGATCTTGCGTTTGAGAGGCAGGCCGCCCGGCGGCACGGCGCTCCGTTCCATGGCGAGTGACATGGGCCTTCTTCGTCACGCAGACACGGCAACATGAAGGCGAAAACGTCAAGGATTTCGCAATGCAGCACGATTGCGCGGATCGCGCAGGCTGCTGCCCGCGTTTTCTGCCAGTGTGACCGAGCGGACTGGAGATCGCGGTGACGAACGAGATCACGATCGTGGATGCGGGCCGGCCGGCCGTGATACCGTCGGCGTTGGAGCCGACCGATGCGGATGTAGGCGCGATCAGGGATGCGGCGCGCACGCTCGAGCGCTCCACGCTGATCGGCCGATTGTCGAGCCTTGCGGGCCGGCCCCTGGAGTTGATCGGCCGAAGCCTGCCGGTCGGGGCGCAGGAGGCCGTAGGTCGCGCGACCGAGCTTGCCATGAGCGCAGCGCTGCGGGCGGCCCTGACCACGATGCCGACGACGAGCCGCTTCCGGTTTCGCGGCCTCGATACGGCGGCCGCCATGACCTCGGGCGCGCTCGGCGGCGCGCTCGGCCTTGTCACCTTGCCGATCGAACTGCCCGTCTCGACCGTGCTGATGCTCCGCACGATCGCCGAGATCGCCCGCGAGAACGGCGAGGACCTGTCGGATCCCGAGACGCGGCTCGCCTGCCTCGAGGTGTTCGCCCTGGGATCGCGGGTCGAGGCGGACGACCTCGCGAGCGGCGGCTATTTCGCCGTGCGGGCGGCGCTGGCAAGATCCATCACACAGGCCGCGAAGGTCGCGGCCGCGCACGGGCTCGCGGACAAGAGCGCGCCGGCGCTCGTGCGCTTCATGGCGCAGATCGCCTCTCGGTTCGGCGTCGTCGTCTCGCAGAAGGTGGCCGCGGGCGCGATACCGATCCTGGGCGCGATCGGCGGCGCGGCCGTGAACGCGGCCTTCCTCGAGCATTTCCGCGCCGTCGCCCGCGCGCATTTCACCATCCGCCGGCTCGAGCGGGCCTACGGGCCCGAGCCCGTCAAGGTCGCGTATCGGGCCGTCCTCGACGAAACGGCCGCATAGACGAAAGGGCAGATGACGGACCGCGCCGCGGTCGCTATCGGGCTTGCGTCCGGGGGATCCTGCCGTGCCGTCCCACCACAATCTCGAAAGCCTCGTCGCGCTCTATAGCGGGATGAGCCGCATCCGCGCCTTCGAGACAGTCGCGCTCGAAGCGCATAGAGCGCGGGAATTCCCTGGCTACCTCCACGCCTCGATCGGGCAGGAGGCTGTCGCGACGGGCGTGTGCGCGAACCTCACCCGGGAGGATCGCCTGACCTCCACACATCGCGGCCACGGCCACGCCATCGCCAAGGGCGCCGATCCGATCCCGATGATGGCCGAGCTTTACGGGCGGGCGACCGGATCGTGCCGCGGCAAGGGCGGCTCCATGCATATCGCCGACTTCTCGGTCGGGATGCTCGGAGCGAACGGGATCGTGGCGGGTGGCATCCCGATCGCCTGCGGGGCTGCGCAGGGACTTCGGCTCCTCGGCTCGCCGGCCATCGTCGCCTGCTTCTTCGGCGACGGGGCGATCAATCGCGGTCCGTTCCTCGAGGGCATGAACTGGGGGGCGCTGTACCGCCTGCCCATCCTGTTCGTCTGCGAGGCGAACACGTTCGCGGCCTTCACCCGCGCCGACGACACGACGGCCGGGCCGGGCGTGATGGCGCGCGCCGAAAGCTGCGGCGTCCCGGGCTTGTCGGTCGACGGCAGCGACGTGCTCGCCGTCGACGATGCCGCCCGGTCTCTCGTCGGCGAGCTCAGGGCGGGCTCGGGCCCGAGGCTCCTGCACGCGCGCACCTATCGCTGGGAAGGCCACACCTCGACCGACCTCGCGGCCTACAGGAGTGCGGAGGAACTGGCGGCCGGCAAGTCCCACGATCCATTGGCGAAACTGGGTGCGGCCCTCATGGAGGCGGGCGTCGAACGATCCGCCATCGCCCGGATCGACGACGCAGCCGCGGCCGAGATGGAGGAGGCGCGCGATATCGCCCGTGCTGCGCCCCGCCCCGATCCGGCAAGCGCCTTCGAGGACGTCCAGGATATCGGCGCGCCGCGCGGGAGGGCCGTCGCATGAACGAGATGACCTTCGCCGAAGCCGCCCGGGAAGCCCTGGCGGCCGAGATGCGGCGGGACCCGAGTGTCTGGGTTCTGGGCGAGGATGTCCGGCATGGTGGCATCTTCGGCCAGTATCGCGGCCTCGTCGACGAATTCGGCCCCGACCGGATCGTCGACACGCCGATCTCCGAATCGACGATCATGGGCGCGGGTCTCGGCGCCGCGCTCGTCGGCACGCGGCCGGTCATCGAGATGCGCATTGCCGATTTTGCCATGCCGGCGATGGACGAGCTGGTGAACCAAATCGCCAAGATCCGCTACATGTTCGGCGGCCAGGCAAGGGCGCAGATCGTCGTGCGTATGCCGCACGGCCTCCTGCCGGGGTCGGCCGCGCAGCACAGCCAGGTCATCGAATCCTGGTTCGTGAACCTGCCGGGCGTCGTGGTCGCGGCGCCGTCGACCGCGTCGGATCTCGCCGGTCTGCTCCGGGCTGGTATCCGGTCCGACGATCCTGTGCTCCTGTTCGAGCCGAAGGCGTTCTACGCCCGGCGCGAGGAGGTCTCCCTCGATCCCGTCCCGTTCGGGGTGGCGCGGACCGCCAGGTCCGGTTCGGATGTGACCGTGGTGTCCTGGGCCCAGGCGATGGATGCGGCCCTGGCCGGCTCGGCCGAGGCCGAACGAAGCGGCCTGTCCGCCGAGGTGATCGACCTGCGTACCCTATGGCCCTGGGACGAGGACGCAGTAGCCGCCTCGCTCGCCCGGACCGGGCGGCTCGTCGTCGTCCAGGAAGGTGTCGAGGCCGGGGGCTTCGGAGCCGAGATCGTGGCCCGCATGGTGGAGCGGCTCGGGCCCGCCGCGCTCCGGGCCGTCTGCCGGCTTGGCGCGCCCCGCATTCCGATCCCCTTCGCGCCGGAGCTCGAGGCGATGGCGCGGGTCACGCCTGCGCAGGTTGCGGCGGCGATCGGGCAGGTTGCGTCCGCTTAGCGGTCGCTCTTCAACCCGACCGTCTCGACCAGAGCCTGGCCCATGCCCGTGATCTTGCCACCGACCCGGGCCGCCCCGTTCAGGACGTCCTGGCCGGCGGGCAGCGCGGCCTCAATCAGATCCGTTCCAGGCACGTGCCATCCGAAGACGCGAAGTCCGGGCGCCGCCTGGACGGAGGCGACGGTCACGGGCTGCGCGATCTCCGCGCGTGCCAACGTCGTCTCAGCCGTGATCGCGGCCGGACGGATCGGCGGCATCGCGGCAAGCTTCCGGGGCTCTCGCTCGCGGCGCTCGATCTGCGCCGTGCGCAGGCTCGTATTTGGCCGCGCAGCATCGGCCAGCGCAGGAGCTTCGCTCCAGGCGCTCGCCTCGACGCGCGGCAGCGCGAACATGGCGATCGAGTCGTAGGTCCGCGTCGCCCGCGTCGGGATGTCCTCGACCTCCCAGCTGAGACGTTCGAGGTTCTTGCCACGGAAGATCTCGTGCGCGGGAGGCGCCGGCTCATGCGCGAGGTGCGAGAAGCCGACAGCCGCGATGCCGGCAGCCAGCACGGACGCGGTAACGTCCCGCAGGAAGCGCATGGAGCCGATCGACCACGATCGACGGCTCAGACCCGCTGCAACACCCAGCATTCGATTCTCCGTGACGTCACGCCAGATTTGCCGCGCATTGGGGCGAATTTGGGAGCGTCAATGCGGCGACGCAGTCGTTACCATCGGCCGGATCGTGCCGCCTGACGAGAACCCGCCGTCGATCGCGAGCACGTGCCCGGTCACGTAGCTCGATTGTTCGCCGTCGACGAGGAATGCGATCCCCGCAGCGATTTCCTCCGGTTTCGAGTAGCGCCGCAGCGGAACGTGCACGAGCCACGCGTCCCGTTCAGCGGCGGTATGCAGCGCTTCGACCATCGGCGTGTCGACCGGCCCGGGCGAGACCGCGTTCACGCGGATGCCGCGCTCGGCGAGTTCGACCGCCCAGACCTTCGTCATCGTGATGACCGCTCCCTTCGACGCCCCGTAGGCTGTCCGGCCCATATTGCCCTGCATGCCGGACACGGAGGCGATGTTCACGATCGAGCCTCCGCCCGTCTTCTCCATCTCGGCCGCGACCGCCTGCCCGACCAGGAACGAGCCGATGACGTTGATGTCGAGAATGCGCCGGAACAGCTCCGTGGTTGTCAGTTCGAGAGGGATGTTGGCCGCGATCCCGGCCGAGTTCACAAGCCCGGCGATCGCACCCTCGGCCGCAATGGCGGCAATGACCGTCTTCGCAGCCGGTTCGTCGGTGACGTCGAGCGGGCGGTGCAGGACGGAGCCGCCGAATGCGGCTGCCTCGCGCTCCAGGGCAACGGCGTCGCGGTCCAGCATCGCGACGCGCCAGCCGTCGCCGACGAGACGCCGCGTCGTCGCGAGCCCGATTCCCGAGGCTGCGCCGGTGACAATGACGGTCCCTGCCTTAGCCATTTGTCTCTCCCTGGGCTCCCGCTTTTTTCTTGCGGGTCATTCAGGGGTCGCCCATAACTCGGCCGCCTGCAACCCGCCCGGTAGAGGCGAGCGCAGCGGGGCCCGGCCGGGCGAAAGGTCCGCCAGCGCTCCTTCGAGGAACATCCAAGGAGCGTCCCATGCGGCTTGATCGTCGTACTCTTCTCACCACGTCCGCATCCGCAGCCATCGTCGGTTGGGGTGTCGGCCGAGCGAAGCCCGCGCGGGCTGCCGAGTTCAGTTTCAAGGCGGCGAACAACTCGCCCGAAACGCATCCGCTCACCATCCGCATGCGCGAGGCGGCAGCGAATGTGCTGAAGGACTCGAACGGCGCCGTCGACATCCAGCTGTTCCCGAACAACCAGCTCGGCTCCGACGCCGACATGCTGAGCCAGTTGCGCTCCGGCGCGCTCGAGTTCTTCACGCTCTCGCCGCTGATCCTCTCGACCCTCGTGCCGCAGGCGCCCCTGAACGGGCTCGGCTTCATGTGGTCGGGCTACGACAAGGTGTGGCCTGCCATGGACGGCGAACTCGGCTCTTATGTCCGGGCGCAGATCCAGAAGGCCGGCCTGTTCCCGTTCGAGAAGATCTGGGAGAACGGATTCCGGCAGACGACCTCGTCGACACGTCCGATCCGGACGCCGGACGATTTCAAGGGCTTCAAGATCAGGGTGCCGCTGAGCCCGCTCTGGACGTCGATGTTCAAGGCGTTCGACGCCGCCCCGATGTCGATCAACTTCTCCGAGGTGTATTCGGCCTTGCAGACGAAGGTCGCAGAAGGCCAGGAGAACCCGCTCGTCCTGATCGAGACGGCGAAGCTCTTCGAGGTGCAGAAGTATCTCTCGAAGACGAACCACATGTGGGATGGCTTCTGGC
>CAXUKK010000139.1:0-7519 GCA_964251455.1 uncultured Enterovirga sp. | reverse complement strand
ACTACGTGCCCGGCTGGGACTGCCACGGCCTGCCGATCGAGTGGAAGATCGAGGAAGAGTACCGCGCCCGCGGCAAGAACAAGGACGAGGTGCCGGTCGTCGATTTCCGGCGTGAATGCCGGGTCTTCGCCGAGAAGTGGATCGACATCCAGCGCGTCGAGTTCAAGCGCCTCGGAGTCGAGGGCGACTGGGCTCATCCCTACACGACGATGGCCTTCCCGGCCGAGGCGCAGATCGCACGCGAGATCATGAGCTTCGCTCGCACGGGGCAGCTCTATCGCGGCTCGAAGCCGGTCATGTGGTCCTCCGTCGAGAAGACCGCCCTCGCCGAGGCAGAGGTCGAGTACCACGAGAAGACGTCTCAGATGGTTTGGGTCGCCTTCCCGATCACGTCGACACTCGACGGCGACCTCGACGGCGCCTCCGTCCTCATCTGGACGACGACGCCATGGACGATCCCGGCGAACCGGGCGATCGTGTTCGGGTCCGATATTTCCTACGGCCTTTACGAGGTGACGGATTCGGCTCCGGATAATTGGGCGCGCGTCGGCGCCCGCTACGTCGTGGCGGACAAGCTCGCGGCCGAGGTGTTCGGGACCGCGAAGGTCGCGGCCTTCAATCGCTTGAAGGACGTTCTACCGGTGATGATCGTGCGCTGCGCGCATCCGTTCCGGGGGTTGGTCGGCGGTGGAGGATACTGGGATTTCGACGTTCCCGTGCTGCCAGCCGACTACGTGACGGAGGATGCGGGGACCGGGTTCGTCCACACCGCGCCGGGCCACGGGGTCGACGATTACGGGACGTTCCTCAAGCACCGCGAGACCTTCGCGGCCTGCGGCACGCCCGAGGTGCCCCATACGATCGACGAGGACTCGGCCTACTTCCCCGCCATTCCGTTCTTTGCCGGCGAACGTGTCTACGATCCCAAGGGCAAGGACGGCGGGGCCAATGACGCCGTGATCCGCAAGCTGACGGAGGTGGGCGCACTCGTGGCCCGCGGCCGCTTCAAGCACCAGTACCCGCATTCCTGGCGCTCGAAGGGCCCGCTTCTGTTCCGCAACACACCGCAATGGTTCATCGCCATGGAGCGGGACCTCGGTGACGGCACGACCCTGCGCTCGCGGGCGCTCGACCAGATCAAGCATCACGTGCGCTGGGTTCCGGCAGTCGGCGAGAACCGCATCACGGGCATGATCGAGAACCGGCCGGACTGGGTGGTGTCGCGGCAGCGTGCCTGGGGCGTGCCGATCGCGGTCTTCGTCAGGCGCGGCACGGACGACATCCTGCGCGACGACAAGGTCGATCTGGCCATCGCGGCAGCCTTCGAGGCCGAAGGCGCGGATGCGTGGTTCAAGGAGGGCGCGGCGGCACGTTTCCTTGCCGCGGGAGGCCACGATCCAGGCGATTACGACAAGGTCGACGACATCCTCGACGTCTGGTTCGACTCGGGATCGACACACGCCTTCGTGCTGGAGGATCCGGTTCAGTTCCCGGGACTGGCCGGAATCCGGCGCAAGATCGACGGCGGTCAGGATACGGTGATGTATCTCGAAGGGTCCGACCAGCATCGAGGCTGGTTCCACTCATCGCTCCTCGAGTCCTGCGGGACGCGGGGGCGCGCGCCGTTCGACGTGGTGCTGACGCATGGCTTTACGCTCGACGAGAACGGCCGCAAGATGTCGAAATCCCTCGGCAACACCGTCGCGCCGCAGGACGTCATCAAGCAGTCGGGCGCCGACATCCTTCGTCTGTGGACGGCGTCGGTCGACTATGCCGACGACCAGCGCATCGGGCCGGAGATCCTCAAGACGGTCTCCGAGACCTACCGCAAGCTGCGCAACACGCTGCGCTGGATGCTGGGTTCGCTCGCGCATTTCCGGGAAGAGGACCGTGTCGCGCTGGCCGACATGCCGGAACTGGAGCGTTTTATCCTTCATCGTCTGTCTGAGCTCGATGTCGAGATCGGCGCGTCCTACGCGGAATTCGACTACAGCCGGGTCGTCGCTGCCCTGTCCGGCTTCATGACCGGCGATCTCTCCGCCTTCTACTTCGACGTTCGCAAGGACGCGCTGTACTGCGACCCGATCACTAGCCAGACCCGCAAAGCGGCGCTGAGCGTGATCGAGGAGACTTTCCGGCGCGTCACGATCTGGTTGGCGCCCATCCTCGCCTTCACGGCCGAGGAAGCTTGGCTCGACCGGTACCCGACCGAAACAGGCTCCGTTCATCTCCAGCTCTTCCCCGAAGCCGTGCCCGGATGGCGTGACGATGCTCTCGCCGAACGCTGGACTTCCATCCGCCGCGTCCGCCGCGTCGTGACCGGCGCACTCGAACTCGAGCGGGCGGCGAAGCGGATCGGGGCGAGCCTGGAGGCGGCGCCGGTCGTCTATCTGGCCGATCCTGCCTTGGCGTCGATGCTCGGCGAGATCGACTTCGCCGAGATCTGCATCACGTCCGACCTCCGCCTGGAACATGGCGACGGGCCGGCAGATGCATTCCGGATGGAGGATGCACCGGGCGTTGCCGTCGTCCCGGCGCGGGCCGAGGGGCGGAAATGCGCCCGATCCTGGAAGATCAGCCGGGAGATCGGCGCCGATCCCGATTATCCGGACGTGACACCGCGCGATGCCGCGGCACTCCGCGAGTGGGATGCGGCGCACGCAGCCTGAACGCCCGCATGTCACCCGCCCGCATCGGCTATCTGGCCGCGATCCTGACCTTCGTGGCCGATCAGGCCTCGAAGCTGTACCTCCTCTACGGCTACGAGCTCCCGATGCGCGAGCCCGTCGCGCTCGGGCCTTTCGTGAACCTGATCGTCGTGTGGAACCGGGGCATCTCCTACGGGATGTTCCAGCAGGGCACGGATCTCGGGCGGTGGCTCCTGGTCGGCCTGTCGGTCCTGGCGACGATCGGGATCGCCGTCTGGATAAGGAAGGCGGCAGGTCGGCTTCTGACGCTGGCACTCGGACTTTTGGCCGGCGGTGCCGCTGGAAATGCAGTCGATCGCGCAGCCTTCGGGGCTGTGTTCGACTTCGTCCAGCTGCACGCTGGCGCGTATTCCTGGTACGTCTTCAATATCGCCGATATCGCCATCGTTGCCGGTGTGATCGGGCTGCTCTATGATTCACTGTTCTTGGACAGGCGTCGCACTGGCGCGGCCTGAGATCAGGTTGCGGCTAGGCCGTCACATGAAAGCCCGATTGAAGGGCGACGGCAGCGATGGGGACGTAGGACCAGCCATGACGAAATTCTCTCCGGCCAGCATCGGGCTGCTCTGCACTGTCGCTGCCCTGACGACCTTCGGGTCTGCGGCGCAGGCCCAGGAAGGCGTCGCGATCAAGAATCTGCTCGGGAATATGGGTCTCGTGAGCACCGAGCGGGACCCGATCCGCTACCGCGAGCGGGCGCCGCTCGTCCTCCCGCCAAAAATGGAGCTGCGCGCTCCAGCCGGTGCGGAGAGTTTCGCCTCCAACAATCCGCAATGGCCGAACGATCCCGATGTCGTCGCGCGCAAGCGACGGGCCGCCGAGGAGCGGGTCCCGGTGACCGAGAGCGAGATTCGACGGATGTCGGAGAACAACCCACGCCTGAGCGTCGATGAGATCCGGGCAGGGCGGAACCCGAACGGGCCCGGGCCAGGCCGCCACAAGAGCGACCGCGACGGGGTTTGGATCAGCCCATCGGAGCTGATGGCCGGGCCGAAGTCCCAGGAGGGCGAACAAGTCGCCAGTGCAACTCCGGTTCGGCGCACCCTTACCGATCCGCCGTCGGTGCTGCGCCAGTCGGCGCGCGGCGGCGAGGTCACGCGCGACTTCCAGGGCAAGGTCGATCAACAGGAACTGGATGCCAATCCGATGAATTGGCTGACCCGTGCCTTCAGGTCCGAGGACGACGAGTAGGGCTCCTACCTGGAGCTCAAGCTGAAGGCGACAATGCAGCAGACCATCCGCGCTCCGGGATTGCGGAACGATTCCCCGGCGCCGAGCCGCAATGACCGAAGCGGGCCGGACCTGACCCGCGCGTGCCTGGACAATGGTCTCGAGATCGTCGTCATCCCGGATCGTCGCGTGCCGGTGGTCACCCACATGGTCTGGTACCGAAACGGTTCGGCGGACGATCCGCTCGGACAGTCCGGGATCGCGCATTTCCTCGAGCACCTGATGTTCAAGGGCACGGAGCGCCATCCGGCCGGCGAGTTCAGCAAGGTGGTCTCGGCGCTCGGCGGGCAGGAGAACGCTTTCACCTCCTTCGACTACACGGCCTATTTTCAGCGCGTCGCGCCGCAGCATCTTAGCCGCATGATGGAGTTCGAGGCCGACCGGATGAACGGCCTGAACTTCGATGAGGCGGTCGTCGCCCCCGAGCGCGACGTCGTGCTCGAAGAGCGTCGGATGCGGGTCGAGACCGATCCTTCCGCACAGCTCTCTGAGGCGATGGCCGCGTCCCTGTTCGTCCATCACCCCTACGGGATCCCGATCATCGGTTGGATGCACGAGATCGAGACCCTGAACCGTGCCCACGCGCTCGATTACTATCGGCGGTTCTACGCACCCGATAACGCGATCCTGGTGATCGCGGGTGATGTCGAGGCAGCCGAGGTCGTGCAACTTGCCGAGGCGAGTTACGGCCGCAACGGGCCGCATGGCGAGCGCGGCATCCGTGCCCGCCCCCGCGAACCCGAGCCGCGCGCTGCGCGCCATCTCAGCGTCGCGGATGCGAAAGTCGAGCAACCGACCCTGCAGCGTCTGTATCTAGTGCCGTCCTCGCGCACGGCCAGCAACGGCGAAGCCCATGCGCTTGAAGTCCTCGCCGAATTGCTCGGCGGCGGACCGACATCTCACCTCTATCGGACCCTGGTGATGGAGAGCGGCCGGGCCGTGAACGCCGGTGCCTGGTACATGGGCTCCGCGATAGACGAGACACGCTTCTCGGTCTACGCGGTGCCGGCGGACGGCATCTCGCCCGCGGAGCTCGAGCCTGAGCTCGACCGGGCGATTTCGTCCTGTATCGCGTCCGTCAGCGAGGATGCGATCGAGCGTGCAAAGACGCGGCTTGTCGCGGAGACCATCTACTCCCTCGACAGCCAAAGCTCGCTCGCCCGCATCTACGGTTCGGCGCTTGCGCTCGGCGAGACGCTCGAAGACGTCCGTCGCTGGCCCGACGAAATCCGTGCCGTTACGCGGAATCAACTCGCCGAGGTGGCCGAGCGCTACCTCGTGGCTAGGCGCTCCACCACGGGCTATCTCCTGAAAGACACGTCATGCTGAACGGGCTGCGCGCCGGACAAGACGCCTGATGTCGGCGACCCTCGCAAGCGCCGGCGCGTCGCCGGCCGATGTCAGTTCGCTTCTTTCCCCAGGTGGTGTCGAAGCTTGGCGCGTCGAGTCGGACTTCGTACCCCTTGTCGCAGTCGCCTTCACGTTCGAGGGCGGAGCTGCCCAGGATCCGCCGGGAAAGTCGGGCGCCGCGCAGATGCTGGCGCGCCTTCTCGACGAAGGTGCGGGCCCCTACGGGTCGGACGCATTTCAGGAGCGCCTTGCCAACCAGGCGATCGAGCTCGGCTTCACGGCAGGCCCGGACGCAGTCGGGGGTTCGCTCAAGACCCTGACGGCGCACGCGGACGAAGCGTTCGAGCTTCTTCGTTTGGCACTGGTAGAGCCTCGCTTCGACGAGGACGCCGTCGAGCGCGTGCGGGCGCAGACGCTCGCCGGGCTGCGGTATCAGGCCAATGATCCCGGGACGGTGGCGACCAAACGCTTCTTTGCCGAGGCATTTCCGGCCCACCCTTACGGCAGCCCCGTCTCCGGCACCCTTGAGAGCGTCGCGGCCGTCACGCGAGACGACCTCGTGGACCTGCACAGCCGCGTGCTGAGCCGGGGTCGGGTCAAGATCGCGGTCGTCGGCGACATGAAGGCCGACGAGCTCGCCCTGCGCCTGGACCAAGTCTTTGGCACCCTCCCCGAGGCGCCACGTATCGCTGCGGTTCCGGACGTCGTGCTTCAGGGCTCTGGCAGGCGCGTGGTGGTGGACCTCGACGTGCCTCAATCCGTGATCCGCTTCGGCGTACCGGGTTTGTCCTGGCGCGACCCGGATTTCATCCCCGCCTACGTGCTGAACCACGTGCTCGGCGGCGGCGCGTTCACGTCGCGGCTCTTCCAGGAGGTTCGCGAGAAGCGCGGCCTTGCTTACGGCATTGGAACCTCGCTCGCGAGCTACAAGCACGCCGCGATGACATGGGGCTACACGGCCACCAAGAACGAGCGCGTTCCAGAGTGTCTCGAGGTGATCGCCGCCGAGACCCGCCGCCTCAGTGAGGATGGCCCGACCGACGACGAGTTGCTGAAGGCGAAGGACTACCTCACGGGCTCATATGCCCTCGGGTTCGACACCTCGACGAAGATCGCGCACCAACTCGTGCAGATCGCCTTCGAAGACTTGGGCATCGACTACATCCGTCGGCGGAACGAGCTCGTCGCGGCGGTGACCCAGGAGGACGTCCGCCGGGCTGCCGAGCGCACGATCGGTTCAACCGAGGCGCTCGTCGTCATCGCGGGACGCCCGGTCGGGCTCTGACCGGGAGGTTGCCTTCAGGCAGCCGGATGGGGCGAATCCCTCCTGCACCCGATGCGCATGGATGACCACGCGGCCGGGTGCTTAACACGCTCCGTACCGGCGATCGCTCAACCCTCTGTCAGCGGGTGAGCTTCTTGTGCTTCGTCTTGCTTGCCGTGAGTTCATCCACCCCGAGCCGGCGCTTCTTGTCTTCCTCGTAGTCGTTGAAGTTGCCCTCGAACCACTCGACATGGCCGTCGCCCTCGTAGGCGAGCATATGCGTAGCGATGCGGTCGAGGAACCAGCGATCGTGGCTGATGATCACGGCGCAACCCGCATAATCTTCGAGAGCCTCCTCGAGCGCGCGTAGGGTCTCGACGTCGAGATCGTTCGTGTGCTCGTCGAGAAGCAGCACGTTGGCACCGCTCTTCAGGATCTTGGCCAGATGCACGCGGTTGCGCTCGCCGCCGGAGAGCTGCCCGACCTTCTTCTGCTGATCCGGCCCCTTGAAGTTGAAGGCGCCGCAATAGGCGCGCGCATTCATCTCACGCTTGCCGAGATGGATAATCTCGTTACCGCCGGAAATCTCCTCGTAGACCGTCTTGCCGGCCTCGAGCGAGTCACGGGATTGATCCACGTAACCGAGATGGACCGTCTCGCCGACCTTCATCGTGCCCGAGTCCGGAGTCTCCTGGCCGGTGATCATGCGAAACAGCGTCGTCTTGCCGGCGCCGTTCGGGCCGATCACGCCGACAATTCCGCCGGGCGGGAGCCTGAAGGATAGATCCTTGATCAACTCCTTGTCGCCGAAGCCCTTCGACAGTCCCGTGAACTCGATCACGTTGTTGCCGAGCCGCTCCTTGATCGGGATCACGATCTGAGCGGCCGTCGGTCCACGCTCTTACGCCCGGGCGACGAGAGCCTCATAGCGCTGGATACGAGCCTTGGACTTCGCCTGCCGGGCCTT
>CAXUKK010000138.1:0-7534 GCA_964251455.1 uncultured Enterovirga sp. | reverse complement strand
GCAGCGCCCAGACCATCGCGTCGAGCGGGTTGGTGATGCAGATGACGAAGGCGTCCGGGGCATATTGCTTGATGCCGCTGCCGACCGCTTCCATGACCTTGAGGTTGATGCCGAGGAGGTCGTCGCGGCTCATCCCGGGCTTCCGCGGCACACCCGCGGTGACGATGATGACGTCCGACCCTTCGATCGCGGAATAATCGTTGGCGCCGGCATACTTGGCATCGAAGCCGTCGACCGGCGCGGATTCGGCGATGTCGAGGCCCTTACCCTGCGGTACGCCCTCGGCGATGTCGAAGAGGACGACGTCGCCGAGTTCCTTCAGGCCGACGAGATGAGCGAGCGTCCCGCCGATCTGTCCGGCGCCGATGAGCGCGATCTTCTTGCGAGCCATGAACCGGTCCTTGGGAGAGGGTTGCGCTAAACGGGTGCGCCGATAGCGCGCTTCTCTGACTCAGAACCGGCGGGTCATCAAGCAAGGAGTGTGGGCGGTCGCTTGTGATGCCCGCCATTCCAGAGCTCCGAAGCGGGGTCAGCGGCGTCCGATGACGCGGATGTCCTGGACTGCCTGGGTCGATCACGACACCGGGAGCAATTCGGAATACTTGCTGCATCCTATTCGAAGGGCAGCAATACCAGGAACGAAACCGATCTTCTGTCTGTTGACCTGCCGAAGAAAACTGAGAGCGCCAGTGCTCCCAGTTCATACCGGGAGAGAACGATGAAGTTCGCGATTGCCGCTGCAGCGCTGCTGCTCGCAGGACCCGCATTCGCTCAAACGAGCGTGCCACCCTCGTCAGCCCCGAACGCCACGATGCCGACGGTGGTCAATCCCGGCTCGCCCGCCGCTGTGAATTCCGGCCCGGGTGCAACGACCAGCGTCAGGACGGAGACAACGGGTGCTGGCACCATTTCCAACAATCCTGCCGGGGCGGGCAACGCGTCACAACCGGCAAAGGCAAACTCGACGCCGGGCAGCTCGAAGTAAGCGAAGCCTTCACGTCACAGGATGGGCTCGGCTTGGCAAAAGCGGGACCTCCTCTATGTCTCGACCAGCCCCGTCGTCTGACCGGAGACCGAGTGGCCTCGCCCACGTGGTGCGGCCAGGTAGTCGCGCGAGCGCATCTCGTGCAGGCGCGACGCCGTCCGGGCGAATTCGAACGCCTCCGTGCCTCGCTCCGCCTGATACAGTTCCTCCGGCTCTGCGTCGGCGGAGGCAAAAAGCTTGACGTGACGCTCGTAGAGGATGTCGATGAGGTTGATGAAGCGCTTGGCCTCGTTGCGCTGGTCAGGGCCTAGCCTTGGTATGCCGTCGATCAGCACCGTATGGTAGGCGCGGGCGATCGCGATGTAGTCCGCCGCCCCGAGAGGACGGCTGCACAGATCGGCGAAGCCGAACCGCGCGATCCCCATCGCTTGGGCGGGCACCTCGACCGGGTGACGCTGCACGGTAAGAGTGGCCGGCCGCGGCTTCGCTGCACCAGTGAGCCGGGTGAAGAGCCTGTCGAGCTCCTCCGTCGCCGCCTGATCCGGCGGCGTGAAATAGACGGGCGTCTCGCCGATCTTTTCCATTCTGAAATCGGTGCGCGCCATGAGTTCGCGCACCTCCATCCGGTCCTCGACAAGGGCGATGAACGGCAAGAACAGGGCCCGGTTCAGGCCGTCCTTGTAGAGGTCCGAGACCGGCACGTTCGAGGTGGCCACCACCACGATCCCGGCCTCGAACAGGGCCGTGAACAGGCGGCTCAGGATCATTGCGTCCGCGATGTCCGTGACGGCGAACTCATCGAAGCACAGTACCCAGGCTTCCTTGGCGAGTGCTGCCGCGACCGGCTTGATCGGGTCGTCGCCGTCGACGTCGCCACGCTTCAGCTTCTGGCGCCACTCGTGAATGCGCCCATGCACGTCAGCCATGAACGCGTGGAAATGCGTGCGGCGCCGCCCCCGGACCGTCAGGCTCTCGTAGAACATGTCCATCAGCATGGTCTTGCCGCGCCCGACGCTGCCCCAGAGATAGAGGCCGCGCGGCAACGGCTCGGCCTTCTGGCCGAAGAGCCACCCGAGCGAGGACGACTTTCGCGCCAGACCGCGGCTGTTCAGGGTGATGCTCAGCCGATCAAGGGCGCGCACGATCTCGCGCTGCGCGGGGTCGCTCTCGATCGTGCCTGAGCGGGCGAGGGTCTCGTAGCGGGCCGCAACGGTGCCCGTAGCCGATGGTTGGATCATGGGAGCGTCAAGCGATTACCCTGGCCTGCCGGCACTGCAAACCTCTGCCTGGAGGCAACCCCGCCTCAGGCTCACTTGCGAACGAGAGGTTCCGCCGGCCTGCGACCGGAGGCCCGGAACGGCCCTCAGCGCACGAGCGTGAGTGGCGCCCCGGATTTCGCCAGGACACCCGAGAGTTCGCTGCCTCCACTCCTGAGACGGGCCGCGACGGAACCGCCCGGCTGGTACAGGTAGACCTCGCCTTCGCGGTAATCCCACGCCGTGATGCGGCCGAGATCCTTGTTCGTGCACCCGGCCGACGAGGCCTTGTACAGGTCAAGCGACGGCGTGCTCGACAGGCTGATCCGACAGCTCGTGCCGGCAGCGTCGCGCGCCGTGTAGCTGCCCACCATGGCGGACCGGCCGGAGCCGGCGGACGCGGTGGGCGACGGAGCCGAGCGGACCTGCGGCTCGGCCGGCACACTCGGCATGTTGGGAACGTCGGCGATCACCGTACCCCCGCCATATCCGCCGCCACCCGAACCGGGCGGAGGCGCCAGCGGCTCGGACAACACGGACCCGGATGGCACAGCCTCGACCGGGGGGGGCTCGTTCACCTGGACGGGGGGCGGCGCGGGCCGTGCGGCTGCCATTCGCGGACCGGGTCCACCGAAACGCTCGGACGTGCAGCCAGCGATGATTCCGGCCGACGCGAGGAGAAGGGCAATGCGCCCGATCCGACCAATCATATGTGAGCCGCCATCCGGCTCGCCGCGAATCCCGGTAGCCACATGCCCGTGAATAGCCGATTTTCGGCAAAGCGACAGTCGCTCGCGGGCACTTCGGGTTACACGGCGCGGGCGATCATCATCTTTTTGATCTCCGCGATCGCCTTGGCCGGATTCAGGCCCTTGGGGCAGGTATTCGCGCAGTTCATGATCGTATGGCAGCGATACAGGCGGAACGGGTCGTGCAACCCGTCGAGCCGCTCGCCCGTGGACTCGTCGCGCGAATCGATCAGCCAGCGGTAGGATTGCAGCAACGCTGCCGGCCCGAGGAAACGGTCACCGTTCCACCAGTAGCTCGGGCAGGACGTCGTGCAGCATGCGCATAGGATGCACTCGTAGAGGCCGTCGAGCTTTGAGCGCTCCTGCGGCGTCTGGCGCCATTCGGCTTCCGGGGTCGCCGTCTGCGTCTGCAGCCACGGCTCGATCGAGGCATGCTGGGTGAAGAAGCTCGTGAGATCCGGGACCAGGTCCTTGATCACCGGCATGTGCGGCAACGGATAGATCTTGATGACGTCCGACTTGCAATCGTCGATGCCGAGCGTGCAGGCCAAGGTGTTCTGGCCCATGATGTTCATGGCGCAGGAGCCGCAGATGCCTTCGCGGCAGGAGCGGCGCAGCGTCAGGCTGGGGTCGACCTTGTTCTTGATCCACAGGAGCGCGTCCAGGACCATCGGCCCGCAATCGCCGCGATCGACATAGTAGGTGTCGATGCGCGGATTCTGGCCGTCATCCGGATTCCACCGGTAGATCCGGAATTCCTGAACGCGCGCGGCGCCGTCCGGCCGGGGCCATGTCTTGCCCTCCGTGTACCGGGAGTTCTTCGGGAGCTGGAACTGGGCCATCGTCGGTCTCGGGTCTCTATTCGGGTGATCTAAGAGATAAGTCCGGCCTAGTGAAGGCGGCGTGAGATCGCGCCGCCCGCACTGGAGGGGAAAGGGCCTGCTCTCGTCGCCGCGGCTCGAGCGAGAACATCGAGCAACGAGAGGGCCGCCGAACGCACATCGAAACTCTGCTCGAAGCACAGCCTCGCCGCCTGTCCCATTGCGGCCTTCTCGGCGGAGCCAAGCGCCAGGAAGGCACGCAGGAGCGAAACGATCCCCGGCGCGGTATCTGGCGCGACGAGGCCGGCTCGCGCCGCCTCGACCTCGCGCCAGATATTCACCTTGTCGGTGATCAGGACCGGCGTAGAGCAGGCCATCGCTTCCGCGACGGCGATCCCGAAGTTCTCCTGGTGCGACGGGAGCACAAAGGCCTCCGCGGCCCGGAAGGCGCCCCACTTTGCATCGCCGCTCAGCATGCCCGGCCAGCGGATGCGGCCGGCGATTCCCCGCTCGGCCGCGATGGCATCGAGGTCCTTGCGCCAGCCGGTCTGGTCTGGCCCCGCGATGACAAGGTCCAGGTCGGGATGGTCTGCGGCCGCTGCCGCGAAAGCCGACACGAGCAGATCGCAGCCCTTCTTGGGATGGATGCGGCTGAGAAACAGGAGGAAGCGCCGCTCTCCGAGGTCCGGCAGCGCGGCCCGGAATGCCCGGATCTGACGATCGTCATCGCCACTCGGAGCGGCCGCCCCATAAGCGACCACCTCTTCCCGATAGCCGGAGAACCCGAAGAACGAGCGTCGCGCCAGGCGCCGCTCCTCCTCGGTCGTGAAGAGAACGGAATGGGCGCCCGTGAGAACTCGGCCCTGCAGCAGCAGCCAGTAGAGCTGCTTGGCCGCGTGCTTCACGGGGAATTCCTGCTTGAACCACGGGTCCATCATCCCGTGCGTGAAGACACAATAAGGCGTCGACCCGCCGCGCAACCCGAGCCATGCCCCGACCGAACTGTAACTCCACAAGCCGTGAACGACGGCCGCGTCGTAGTTCGCCCGGGTTGACCGGATGAAGGGAGCGAGCCTGCCAGAGAAGCCATACGGTCTGGTAGCTGGCCCAAGCGCGTGCGCGCGGAACGGCAGGCCCTTCAGCCAGGGCGCATCCGGCGGATCAACGCACGCCACCTCCGTCTGATGACCAAGGCTATCGAGAACCTCGGCGCTTCGCTTCAGACCCTCCACCGGGCCGCCGTCGCGCGGGTTCAGGGACGGGATCACGCGCAGGATCCGCATCCTGCACCCTTCTCCGGCTCCGGCCGGCACGCCATCAATCGCCATCTCTGATCCGCCGCGGCCGAAGCGCCTGCGCCGGGTTGCCGCTATACACGGTC
The DNA here is from genome assembly GCA_964251455.1 of uncultured Enterovirga sp. Taxonomy (GTDB): domain Bacteria; phylum Pseudomonadota; class Alphaproteobacteria; order Rhizobiales; family Beijerinckiaceae; genus Enterovirga. The sequence goes on along the minus strand of CAXUKK010000138.1, from coordinate 2,342 downwards.
CATGGTTCGAGGTTGCGAAACGCTGCCGCTCGCGCGCCGAGCACAGCCCCGTCCCCGATCCGGACGCCGGGACCGACGAACGCCTCCGCCGCGACCCACACCTTCCGCCCAAGGCTGATCGGTCGGGCGGTGAGCTGAAAGACCGGGCTGCTGATGTCATGCGAGCCGGCGCAGAGATGCGCGCCCTGGGACACGAGCGCGCCGGGCCCGAGACTGATCATCGCCATGTTGTAGCAGTTCACCCGCGGCCCGATCAGCGCGCCGTCATCCATGATCAAATGCGGCGGAAACCACACCCGCGCCGACCCGCGCACATCCGCGTTCCCCGACATCGTCGCTCCGAAGGAGCGAAGCAGAAAGCGCCGCCAGGGATGCAACTGACGCGGGGTCCATGATGCGAGGAGCAGCCAGGTGACTATCCAAACTGCGCGCTGGGCACGGTTGCTGAGGCTGAAGCTCGGACCGCCAGCGTCCGGGCGGCTCAATCGGGCGTCCAGGATCATGTCTCCGCAACCGCCTGCGATAGGGCCAAACACGAGCACTTGGCATGTGGGGGTAAGTGCTCATGCCATACTATGGCGAACAGCCGTTCGAGAAAAGATAGACTAGAATGAAAACGATACGCTCTCGCTAGCCTTGAAGAGCATTCGAGATACCACTGATGATCGCCTCTTGACCTGCGGGATAGAGCGGTGGTGCCGCTCGATCGACAATGAATTCGGCTGCGGTCGTTACGCGTTCCGTACTACTCGAATGACGATCTGCCTCAGTATACGCGAGCCTTCGGCTCTATATACGCGATATCGTTCGACATCGTGTACGTGTGCACCGGACGATACTCGATGTTCACCTGTTTCTTGCTCTCATCGATCCAGGCCAGCGTGTGCTTCATCCAGTTCTGGTCGTCGCGGTCGGGGAAGTCCTCGCGGGCATGCGCGCCGCGTGATTCCTTGCGGTTCGCGGCGGATTCCATCGTAACGACCGCCTGCACGATCAGGTTCTCGAACTCCATCGTCTCGATCAGGTCGGAGTTCCAGACGAGAGAGCGGTCGGCAATGCGGATGTCCGAGGCACCGCGCCAGACATCGTGAATCAGGCCCTTGCCTTCGTCCAGAATTTCACCCGTGCGGAACACGGCGCAGTTGTTCTGCATCGTGCGCTGCATCCTGTCCCGCAGCTCGGCCGTGGAGGTCGAGCCGTTCGCGTGCCTAACGCGATCGAGGCGGGCGAGCGACTTGTCGGCCGAATCCTTCGGCAGTTCCGGATGCCTGGCATTCGCTTCCACGATCTCGGCGCAGCGCAGGCCCGCCGCGCGGCCGAACACCACGAGGTCGATCAGCGAGTTCGAGCCGAGGCGGTTCGCGCCGTGCACCGACACGCAGGCGGCCTCGCCGATCGCCATCAGGCCCGGCACGATATGGTCAGGGTTGTTGCCCTGAAGCGTTACGACCTCGCCGTGGTAGTTCGTCTGCACGCCGCCCATGTTGTAATGGACCGTCGGGATGACCGGGATCGGCTCCTTGGTGACGTCGACGCCGGCGAAGATCTTCGCGCTTTCCGAGATGCCGGGAAGGCGCTCGTGCAGGATCTTCGGGTCGAGATGGTCGAGATGCAGGTGGATATGATCCTTGTCCTTGCCCACGCCGCGGCCGGCACGGATCTCCATCGTCATGGAACGTGAGACGACGTCGCGCGATGCGAGATCCTTCGCCGACGGAGCGTATCGCTCCATGAAGCGCTCGCCTTCCGAGTTCGTGAGGTAGCCGCCCTCGCCCCGCGAGCCTTCCGTGATGAGGCAGCCCGAGCCGTAGATGCCGGTCGGGTGGAACTGCACGAATTCCATGTCCTCGAGCGGCAAGCCGGCCCGCAGCACCATGGCGTTGCCGTCGCCCGTGCAGGTATGGGCCGAGGTCGCCGAGAAGTATGCCCGGCCGTAGCCGCCGGTCGCCAGGATCGTCATGGAAGCGCGAAACCGGTGAATGGTGCCCGTCGCCATTTCGAGCGCGACGACGCCACGGCAGCGGCCCTCCTCATCCATGATGAGGTCGATGGCGAAATACTCGATGAAGAAGTTCGTCTGGTTGCGCACCGCCTGGCCGTAGAGCGTGTGCAGGATCGCGTGGCCTGTCCGGTCGGCGGCCGCGCAGGTGCGCTGCGCGATGCCTTTGCCGAAATCGGTGGTCATCCCGCCGAATGGCCGCTGGTAGATCTTGCCCTCTTCCGTTCGGGAAAACGGCACGCCCCAATGCTCGAGTTCGTAGACTGCCGCCGGGGCGTTGCGGACGAGGTACTCGATGGCGTCCTGGTCGCCGAGCCAGTCCGACCCCTTCACGGTGTCGTAC
>CAXUKK010000137.1:0-7536 GCA_964251455.1 uncultured Enterovirga sp. | reverse complement strand
TAGTGGCGCCGGCCGCCGAGCTGGTAGGCGATCGTCGTCAGCAGCCGGTTCTTCGACCAGATCGGCGTCTCGCCCGTGTTGAGGAGCGCGAAGCAGCCCGTGCCGTAGGTGGATTTGACCATGCCGGGCGAAAAGCAGGCCTGCCCGACGATGGCGGCCTGCTGGTCGCCCGCGATGCCTCGGATCGCGATCGGGCCGCCGAAGAGCGCCGGGTCAGTCGTCCCGAACTCGGCCGCGCAATCGTGCACGGCGGGCAGCATGGAGGCCGGGATGCGGAGCAGCCGCAGCAACTCCTCGTCCCAGGCACCCGATTGGATGTCGAACAGCATCGTGCGCGACGCGTTCGTGGCGTCGGTCGCGTGGACCGTCCCGCCCGTCAGCCGCCACAAGAGGTAGCTGTCGACCGTCCCGAACAGGAGCTCGCCCCGCTCCGCCCGGGCGCGGGCGCCCGGGACCGTGTCGAGGATCCAGGCGATCTTGGTCGCCGAGAAATACGGGTCCGCCAGCAGGCCCGTGCGGGCCGCGATCAGGGGTTCGTGTCCCTCCGCCTTCAGCCGGGCGCAGAGCGGCGCCGTCCGGCGATCCTGCCACACGATGGCGCGGCCGATCGATTCACCGCTGCGGCGGTCCCAGACGATCGCCGTCTCGCGCTGGTTGGTGATCCCGATGCCCGCGATATCGGCAGCGCTGGCCCCGGCTCTCCGCATTGCGTCGCGGCAGACCGCGATCGTGCTCGTCCACAGGTCCTCGGGTTCGTGCTCGACCCATCCGGGCGCGGGGAAATGCTGCGGGAATTCCTGTTGCGCGACGGCCGCGATCGAGGTGTCGGGCCGGAACAGGATCGCCCGCGACGAGGTGGTTCCCTGGTCGATCGCCAGCACGTACGGCACCGGTCCCCTCCCCTGCTATCGGCTTGTTCTACTCGGCAGCCGCGGCCTGGCGCGAGACCCGGCTGCGCATGAAGTCGTCGAGCAAAGCAGCCTGCGCGGGCGTAAGGCGCAGGCCGAGCTTCGAGCGGCGCCAGAGCACGTCCTGCGCCGACTGTGCCCATTCCTCTTCCATCAGATACAGGACCTCGCGCTCGGTGAGGTTCGCGCCGAACACGCGCCCGAGATCGGCGGCGCTGTGCGCGCCGTCCACGATCCGCTCGGCGCGCGTACCGTAGGCCCGAACCAGCCGGCGCGCGAGCCCGGATTCCAGGAAGGGATGCCGCAACCGGAAATCCCCGACCACCCTGTCGAACTCATCCTTGGCGAAATCGCCCCCGGGAAGCGGGGCCTCTCCCGTCCAGCTCGGCGCCCCGAGTGCCGGGAGGTGGCCCGCCAGCTTGGCGAGCGCAGCCTCGGCCAACCGCCGATAGGTCGTGATCTTGCCGCCGAAGACGGAGAGGAGCGGCGCCCCGCCCTCCTCCGACAGATCGAGCACGTAGTCGCGCGTGGCCTCCTGTGCGCTCGAGGCGCCGTCATCGTAGAGCGAGCGCACGCCGGCATAGCTCCACACCACGTCGTCCGGACCGATCTGGCGGGCGAAATACTCGTTCACCGACCGGCAGAGGTAGCGGATTTCGTCATCACTAGCAGAAGCCTCGGCCGGGTCTCCCGTGTAGTCGACATCGGTGGTGCCGATGAGCGTGAAATCGCGCTCGTACGGGATCGCGAAGACGATTCGTCGATCGGCATTCTGGAAGATGTAGGGCCGCTCGTGGGTGAAGAGCTGCGGCACGACGATGTGGCTGCCCTTGACGAGGCGCACCGGCCGCCGCTCGCCCTTCCCGCCCGTCACGCCGCCGATCCAGGCACCGGAGGCATCGATCAGCACCTTGGCCGTCAGGGGGATCGTGCGGCCGTCCTGCGTCTCGGCCCGAAGCCGCCATGACGCACCTTCCCTCTCGGCCGACGCGACGCGTGTGCGCGTGTGGATGGCGGCCCCGCGCTCGGCCGCATCGCGGGCGTTCAGCACGACGAGCCGCGCATCCTCCACCCAGCAATCCGAGTACTCGAAGGCGCGCGACAGCGTCGGCTTCAGCGACGTTCCGGCAGAATCGCGGCGGAGGTCGACGCTGCGGGTCCGGGGCAGCGAGGAGCCGCCGATGCGGTCGTAGAGAAAGAGGCCGGCGCGCAGGAGCCAGGCCGGCCGCATGTCGCGCCGGTGCGGCAGCACGAAGCGGAGCGGCCAGACGATATGCGGCGCGATCCGCCAAAGGACGTCGCGCTCCTGCAGGGCCTCCCGCACGAGCCGCAGTTCGTAGTATTCGAGATAGCGTAGCCCGCCATGGATCAGTTTCGTCGACGCGGACGATGTCCCTCGGGCGAGGTCCGCCGCCTCGAACAGCACGACGCTGGCGCCTCGCCCGGCGGCGTCCCGGGCGATGCCGCAGCCATTCACCCCGCCGCCGATGATGGCGATGTCGTAATCGGGGTTGCGATGGGCTTGGCTCAAATTGGCTCTCGAACAGCGCGGGCCGCCATATGACGGTCCGTTAGGCCTAACACATCGCTGTTGGAAGAACGCTCGTCCGGAGCTGGGCGACTGGTGGGCGCGACAGGGATTGAACCTGTGACCCCCTCGATGTCAACGAGGTGCTCTCCCGCTGAGCTACGCGCCCTGATCTGGCACCAGTGTTGCCGGGAGCGGGTCGTATAAGGGCTCGGGCGCGAGCGCGCAAGCGTGCGCCGACGCGGCCGGAACCGGATGCCGGGCGCCCGATTGTCCTCGGGCGAACATATCGGGACCCTGACCTCCATGAGCGATCCGCGCGTGACGCCGCCCTCCGAGCCGCAGCCGACGACACCGTCGCCGAACCCGCAGCAGCCGATCCCGACGGAGATCCCGGCGCCTCCCTCGATCGAGCCGATCGGGATTCCCGACCCCGGCCCCGGCCCGGGTCCCAGCATTGAGCCGCTGGGCGATCCCGGCCCGTCCATCCCGATCGGGCCGCAGCCGACCGCCTGACCGCGGTGACGCTGCGCCCGGGTGAATGGCTGCGTCCGGCGTATTCGGCTGGCATCGCGCTGACCGCGGCCTATTCGTCGGCCGTGACCTCCGCACCCACCATCGACGCGCTTTTCGCCGCGGCCGCAGCGGCGCGTGAGCGCGCGTATGCTCCGTATTCCAAGTACCGCGTGGGAGCGGCGCTGACCGACGAGAGCGGGCAAATCTTCGCCGGGTGCAACGTCGAGAATGCGGCGTATCCGGTTGGCACCTGCGCCGAAGCCGGCGCGATCGCGGCCATGGCGGCCGGGGGTGGCCGTCGGATCGCGGCGATCCTCGTCCTGGCTGACGGTCCGGACCTCGTCACGCCGTGCGGCGCCTGTCGCCAGCGCATCCGTGAGTTCGGCACGGAGGAGACGCCGGTCCACCTGGCCGATCCTGGGGGTGTGAAGCACACCCTGAGCCTCGGCGAGCTCCTGCCATTCGCGTTCGGGCCCGACACTCTCGGTCGGGCAGGGCAGGGCGCATGACCTTCCTGCCGCAGGAGGTGATCCGCCGGAAGCGCGACGGCCACGCGCTGGACCAGGGCGATATCGCCGCCTTCATCGAAGGCCTGACGGCCGGGCGCGTGACCGACGCGCAGGCCGCCGCGCTCGCGATGGCGATCATCTGGCGCGGCCTGTCGATGCCCGAATGCGTGGCGCTCATGCGTGCCATGACGCAATCCGGCACGGTCCTGTCCTGGGACCTGCCCGGTCCGGTGCTCGACAAGCATTCCACGGGAGGGGTCGGCGATACAGTCAGCCTGGCGCTTGCGCCGGCCGTCGCGGCCTGCGGCGGCTTCGTACCCATGATCTCCGGCCGCGGGCTCGGCCATACGGGCGGCACGCTGGACAAGCTCGACGCGATCCCCGGCTATCGCTCGCAGCCCGATCTCGACCTGTTCCGCCGCGTCGTGGGGGAGGTGGGCTGCGCCGTGATCGGCCAGACGCTCGACCTCGCGCCGGCGGACCGGCGCCTCTATGCCATCCGCGACGTGACCGGCACGGTCGAGTCGATCGGCCTCATCACGGCCTCGATCCTGTCGAAGAAGCTCGCGGCCGGGCTCGACGGCCTCGTCATGGACGTGAAGGTCGGGTCCGGCGCCTTCATGGCGCATATGCCGGACGCCGAAGCGCTGGCCGAGCGCATCGGCACGGTCGCGAACGGGGCAGGGCTCCCGACATCGGCGCTCATCACGGACATGGACGAGCCGCTCGCCTCCGCGGCCGGCAACGCGCTCGAAGTGGCCTACGCGGTCGATTACCTCACGGGCCGCCGTCGCGAAGGGCGGTTCCACGAGATCACGATGGCGCTCGGGACCGAGATGCTGCGTCTCGGCAGGATCGCGACCGACCCGGCCGCCGCCCGCGCCCAGATGGAGGCGGCCCTCGCCAGCGGCGCTGCCGCGGAGCGCTTCGCCCGCATGGTCTCGGCGCTCGGCGGCCCGGCCGATCTCCTGGAGAACCCGACCCGGTCTCTCGCCGCGGCGCCGGTGGTGCGTGCGGTCGAGCCGCTCCAGAACGGCACCGTCACGGCGATCGACACGCGCGCGCTCGGGCTGGCGGTCGTGGCGCTTGGGGGAGGGCGGACACGCCCCGACGACGTCATCGATCCGGCCGTCGGGCTGACCGACCTTGCCGGAATCGGCCAGGAGGTCGGGGCGGGGATGCCGCTCGCGATCCTCCATGCCCGCGACGAGTCCTCCGCCGACCGCGCCGTGGACGTCGTCCGTCGGGCCTATTCCGTCGGCGATCTCGCCCCATCCCCCAGGCCCGTCATCCGCGGCCGCTGGACCTCGCCTACAGCATGACTCTTCTCGTCGCCATCAATGGCTGGAACCTCGCGCCCTGGATGGACCGCTTCCGCCGTTTCTTACCGGGCATCCGTATCGTCTCGCCCGAGGACGCGTTCGATCCGGCGGAAATCCGCTACGTCGCGTCGTGGAAGCACACGCCGATGAGCCTCGCCGGGCTGCCAAGGCTCGAGGCGATCTTCTCGCTCGGGGCAGGGGTCGACCACCTGATCGGCGATCCCGGTCTTCCGGAGGTGCCTATCATCCGGGTCGTCGACGGGGACCTGACCGAGCGGATGAGTGAATACGTCGTGATGCACTGCCTGATGCATCTGCGCCGGCAGAAGATGTACGATGGCCAGCAGCGTGAAAGCCGGTGGTACGACGAGCGCGACCAGCCGGCCGCCCGCGATCTCCGCGTCGGGCTGCTTGGCCTCGGCGTGCTCGGCGGCGACGCGGCCCGCAAGCTCAAGGTCATGGGATTCGACGTCGCCGGCTGGAGCCGCTCGCCGAAATCGGTCGAGGGCATCCGCTCCTATGCCGGCGAGGGGGAGTTCGGGGCGTTCCTGGGTCGGACCGACATCCTGGTCTGCCTGCTGCCGCTGACGCCCGCGACGCGGGGAATCCTGAACCGCTCGCTCGTCTCGAAGCTCGCGAAAGACGGCCGTCTCGGCGGCCCGATCCTGATCAATGCGGGACGGGGCGGTCTGCAGGTCGAGGACGACATCCTGTCCTGCCTCGACGACGGCACATTGAAGGCCGTGACGCTCGACGTCTTCGGGACGGAGCCGCTGCCGGCTTCGTCACCGCTCTGGACCCATCCCGGCGTCACGATCACGCCGCACAACGCCGCGACCAGCGACCCGGATGCGATCGCGTCGTCCATCGCGGGCCACATCCGCCGGCACGAGGCCGGCGAGCCCTGGCAGAACGTCGTCGACCCCGCTGTCGGGTACTAGCGCTCCTCCGATTCTGCCATTGCGGTAGGGGTGCGTTGCCGAACCGCAGACTCGGCAGGCCTCAAGGCCTTGACGCGACATGTTGATGTCAACACTTCACGATTGATGTCGAAGCCCGATCTGCCCTTCGCGACGACCCTCCGGGTGCGCGATCAATGCTTCTGCTTGCACGTGCAGCGCGCCGCGCGTGCCGTGGCACGCCGATACGACGACGCCCTGCGTCCGCTCGGCCTCACCAACGGCCAGTTCTCGCTTCTCATGTCGCTGAACCGGCCGGAGCCGGCCACGATGGGGCCGGTGGCAAACCTCCTGGCGATGGATCGCACCACGCTGACAGCGGCCTTGAAGCCGCTGGAGCGGCGGGGGCTGGTCGAGGTAGTCCCTGACCCCAAGGATGGCCGCAGCCGTCGCCTGCTTCTCACGGAGGCTGGCAGGCACCTCCTCATGCGTGCCGTCCCGGCTTGGGACGCGACCCAGACCGAGATCGAGCGGCTCCTGGATGCCGCCGACCCCGACCGCCTCAGGGAAGAGCTTCGCGCCTTGTCGTGAGACGGCTCAAACGCCGGCCATGTGAGCGGCCGTGCATTTCACCTGCACCTTGAGGTGCTCACCCTGCAGGAAGCCGAGGCTTTCCGGATTGATGTGCGGCAGACTCTCCAAGATCGTTTCGACCCGTCTGTCGCAGACATATTTGCTGCCGAACTGAGCCGCCGGGATGTCCCGACATGTTCGGAAGACATTCCCCTCCATCCCGCAGACAGAACCGGTCAGAAGAAACCCGCCGACAAGCATCTCGAACATGCGTGTGCCCCCGAATCAGCGTCTTGCACGCTGATCGGAGCACTGGACGTGCCAACAATGGGGGAGGACCCAACGCAAATCCGTCGAATAGGGTTCCCTGTGACATTTGCATGACGTTCGAAAGGCTGAGCGATCATTGAGCCGGTCGGGCCCGGGCGCCGAAGACCGCCGTGCCGATCCTGACATGCGTGGCGCCAAGCTGGATCGCAGCGTCGAAATCGGCGCTCATGCCCATGGAGAGCGCGGTAAGGCCGTTTCGCTCCGCGATTTTGGCCAGGAGCCCGAAATGCGGAGAGGGCAGGTCCTCGGCCGGCGGGATGCACATCAGCCCTTCCACCGTGAGCCCGTACGTGTCGCGGCAGGCCGCGAGAAACGCATCGGCATCGCCCGGCATGACGCCGCCCTTCTGCGGCTCCTCGCCCGTGTTCACCTGGACGATGAGGCGCGGGGAACGCCCGGCGCGCGCGATCTCCTTGGCAAGTGCCGCCGCGAGGGAAGGGCGATCGAGCGAGTGGATGGCGTCGAAGAGCCCTACGGCCTCGCGCGCCTTGTTCGATTGCAGCGGGCCGATCAGGTGGAGCTCGGCATCGGCAAAGCGATCGCGCAGCCCCGGCCACTTGGCCACGCTCTCCTGCACGTAGTTCTCGCCGAAACGCCGCTGCCCGGCTTCGAGAGCGGGCAGGATGCCTTCGGCCGCAACCGTCTTCGAGACCGCAACGAGCTGCACGGAGCCATGCGGGCGGCCGTGATCGGCCTCGGAGCGCCGGATGGCCGCTTGCACGTCTGCGAGGTTCTGAGCGGTGTCGGACATGGGTATGCTCTACACCCAGGCTGGACGGACGTCATGGCCGGGCTTGGGCCGGCCATCCACGTCCGCCCGGGGCCGTGACCTGATTGGGCTTGGCGCAGCCGCAGCGTCCTGCGTGGATGGCCAGACAAAGTCCGGCCATGACCGATGCGACGCTTGACAAACTAGGAATATATGCAGTAAAGCGGGATCGTCCTCTTCGC
>CAXUKK010000136.1:0-7542 GCA_964251455.1 uncultured Enterovirga sp. | reverse complement strand
CGGCCGTAAGAGGGCGCGGGTGGATCCTTTCACCCTGCGCAGCGACGACGGAAGAGCCTCGGGTCGCGCGCACCCCTCGTCCACCCGCCTTGCCGGGCCACCCCCGCCTTCGCGGGGGCAGGCTCTTTCCTGCGAGGGGAGAAGGAGGGCGTCGAGCTTCTCTCATGCCCGTCGGGCAGCACCCTTCGGCGCACACGCGACTCCTCGTCGGAGAAGAGCGAGGGCAATTTACGACGAAGATCGGCGGACCGCGCCGCGGTCCGTCCGCGTCAGCAGCCAGGCCATGCCGGCGAGGCCGAGCAGTGCCGCTGCCGCGATAGCGAGCCCGGCATGCAGCCCCTTTGGAACGTAGCTGAGCGTCAACACACCCGGTCCAGGCGGGATGACGACGGAAGGAAGGATGCCGTTCACGCTCTCCACGTCGAGCGACACCCCGTTCCAGGTGGTGGCATAGCCCGGATACCAGGCACGCGCCCATACGAAGCGGCCTCCCTCGCCCGACACCACCTCGTAGCGGCCGTCCCGCGGGCTCTCCTGGACAGCGCCGAAGCGCACACTCGGCGGGGCCGCGGACAGCGTTCCGGGAAGATCGCGGCCGCGGGGCGGCCGCTCGAACAGGACCCCGTGCTGGCGAACCTGGCTCGTCCAGTCGGGGTGGGCTGCAGCGAACGCGTCCGCATACGGCCCGGTCTCGGTCGTCACGCGGGCGATGCGGGCGAGGTCGAGCGTGCTGGCACCTGTCGCCGGGTCGATGCGGCTCCAATGCTCCACCGCGGCAGGGCAGGAGGCGCCGATGTAATCCAGGCACAGCGTCGCGAACCCGCGTCCCGGAACGGGAGAATAGCCGCCGACCGACCTCGCACCCGTGAGCAAGCCCGTGTTGCCGTGCGGAATCTCGACATAGAGGCTCCCTGGCGCGTCGTTGGCTTGCGAGCCATGGAAGAGTTCGGACCTGAACAGCAGCAGGGAGGCGTCTCCCTCGTCCAGCGCCGCTGACTCGTATGCGCTGCGGAGCATTGGCGGTGCCCATCCCGGCAGCATGGCGTTGCCGGGAAACGTCTTTGTCAGCACGACGAAAATGAGGATGTGACTCAGGCCGATGAAGCGGAGAGCGCCACGCTGTTCAGGCCCGTCGCTTCGCAGCACCAGAACAGCCGACAGCAGGACGATCGCCGCCGTCAGGAACGCGATCTGGGTTGCGGTGACGAGCTGGAACGACGCAATAATGGCCGTTCCGAGAATGAGTGCAACAGTTCGCCACGGCGACCATGCACGACCCGGTTGGCCGAGGAACCACGCGCCGAGCACCGCGCAGCCGATCTGGAAGTAGGGCAGGAACCGGAAGGGCCACCGCAACTGGGACAGCGCAGGCGCCATCGCGAGCAATGCGAAGAGGACCGTGATCGCGACGAGAGCCGCTGCCCCGGCACCTTGCGGTGTTCTCAGGCGCTTGAAATCCGCGTGCAGGAACACGACCGGGATCCACCAGCCGACATATTGCATGGGTGGCGAGGCGAAGACCCTGACGCCCATGAGCGACCAGGGCTGCGGAAAGATCGGAGCGCCTATCGCGAACAGGACGAGAAGCGGCGTCTGCAGCGTGTGAGGGTTGAAGGTGATCGCCATGCGCTGCGTGCTCGCGAAGGCGGCGACGAGCGGCATCCATGCCGGTGCCGCGAGCAGGGCGCCCAGGGCTGCAGCGAAGGCCAGCCTGGCACACGCGATCCTGCTCCCGCCCGAGCACCACGCCGCGAGAAGCCCTGTCCCCACTCCGGCCAGGAGCGCGGCATCGGCGAACGGCCAGCCGCTCGCGACCGTCATGAACACGGCTGCAGCCGCAGGGACCAGGAAGCGTGGAGACCTGTACGCGAGAACGAGCAAGGCCGCCGCCCAGGACAGCCAGGCCGCGCTGACCACGGCAGGAATCCAGGATGTCGCGCCCCAATAGATCAGCCACGAACTCGTGGCTCCGACGAGGCCCGCCAGCACGGCGTGCGGACGTGGTGTGCCGATCGTGCGGGCAAGCGCATGGATGCCGCTTCCAAGAAGGGCGAGATGCACGAGCACGAAGAGTGCTGCCGCCCGGTCGAGCCGCTCGAACTGATCCAACACGAGGTAGAGCGCGACACTCACCGGGTTGAAGAGCGCGTACTGATATTCCGCCAAGAGGGCGCCGCCCTGGAACAGGCGGGGCGTCAGGAACGGCCATTCGCCTGCCTTGATGAGGCGAGCGATCTCGAGAAACCCCGGCAGGAAATAAGTCTGGAAATCATCCGAAAAATAGAAGGACGGATTGTGCAGGAGCGGGATCGCAGCCGTTGCGGTCGCGAGCAGCCCGGCCAGCAGGGCCGAGCGCATTTCGGCGAGAGCGTTGCCGCCGCGGGTGGCGCCTGCGGGTCCGTGTTCGATGTGGGACGCCGCCGCATGTACGCCCGTCATCGGGACCAGACCGCCAGGATCGACTTGCCTGCGCGGTAACCCAGGAGGGGGTCGAGGACGCGCGACATGGGCACCATCAGGCGATCCCAGATCGCGATCTGGCGCGCGGTGGGCATGCTCTGGCGCAGCACCGCACGGTTCGAGAGCGAGGCGGCCAGGCCGACGCTGTCGAGGTACCGCATGCGCTCGAGTTTCAGCCCCGGCGGGCTGCAGGCGAGCAGGGTGTCACGCGTATAGCGGCGCTCGTGCCCGATCGCGGCGTCGAAGGGCGAGAACAGGAATGGGTGCGCAGGCGACAGAACGATGAGCTTGCCGCCCGGCGCCAGAACTCCGGCCGCACGGGCGAGCTCGCTACGGTCCTCGCGAATATGTTCCAGGACGTCGATGTAGAGGATCGCGTCGTAGGGGCCGCCGACGTGTTCGGCCAGGGTTCCTTGCGACACGCGGATGGCACTTGGCAGCTCGCGCGCGGCGACCTTCGCCTCGAGCGCAATGGCGAAGCGCGGATCAGGCTCGAGGCAGGTCCATGCGGTTACCGCGGGATGGGCCGCCAGAGCTGCAGCCGTCGCCCCGAGTCCGGCCCCAACATCCAGGACGGCCGCGCCGAGATACGGCGCGATCTGACCGGACCAGTACGCCTTCCACCTGCGGGCACCGGCAAACAGCTCGAGCTCGGTCCCGACGTAGTGCGGATCCATCGTCAGCCTGTGGCGACAAAGGCCGATGGGCCGGGCTGGGCCGCCAGGGGCGGGGCCGCCTTGAGGAACCGTCCGGCGTCGCGCGCCGGCAGTACCTCTGGAAGCGAGCGACGGTTCAGGTGCGAGGCTGCCGAGATGACGGCGAGCAGGCCCGCCTGCAGCAGAACCACCAGCAGCAGCCCGGCCGCACTGGTCGCCCAGCCAGGGACGGCTAGGTCCGTGCCGAATCGGATGGCCAGGACGCCGGCGAGAGCCGCTAGGATCACGGCAGAGAAGATCGCGAGACCGACAAGCAGGCGCACGAGGCAGACGTCCTCGAACACCGCGATCGCGTTCAGGCCATGCCTGATCAGGCTCGTCAGGCTCATGCTCGAGCGGCCGGCATAGCGCGTCCCGCGATCGAGGCGGACGCGGTGCAACGGCAAGCCGGAGCGAAGCAGCGCGGCCGCGAAATGGCTCCACAGGGCGGGGCTGTGCACGAGACGGTCCAGTATCGCGGTCGGGATCACGCAGTAATGGCCGAAATTGATGGTCATGCCGGTCGAGACCGAGAACACGGCCTTGAAGGCCGCGTAGCCGAGCATGAAGCGCACGCCTTCGAAGCGCCTGCCCCGCCGGACGCAGATCACCGCGTCCGGATGCACGGCGCTCTCTCGAAGAAGGAGCGGAAGGTGCTCCGGACGGTCCTCGCCGTCGCCGTCCATGACGACCACGGCCCGGTAGGATGACGCGCGCTCGTTCGCGAGCACGAGCCCGACCGCGATCGCACGCTGATGGCCGAGGTTGGTCACGAGACCTGCGGGCACGATGCGGATGCGCTGTGCCGCGAGCGCGACCTCCCGGAGCACTGCGTCTCCCGATCGCCACGAGCCATCGTCCACCACGATGATCTCAGCATCGAGATCGGACGCCTGGCAGACTGAGTCGATGGCTTCGGCGAGGCGCCGGAACGCGGCCCAGTCGTTGAAGACGGGGACCACGATGCCGATCAGTCGCAGCACCCCCGATCCCGTATGGGGCAAGGCAGCGAGCTCACGGGCGACCTGCCCGAACAGATCGCGCTGCCGCTGCCTGGCCGGATCTGCGTCGATGCTCACTGCGGCCTCCGCGACGCCCTCGAAGAGCCGAGAGCATCACGGGATGGTTGATATTTCCTTTGAGTCCCCTGCAAGGCCGCAGGGTTCACGATCGCGCGCGGTTCCGTGCTGGGCCGCGGGTCGCCAGCCAGATGACGTGGCGCGAACCGCCGCCGCCGCCGGCGCGCGCCCGCACGCGAACTTCCTCGACGGCGAGCCCGGTGCGGCGCAGCCTGTCCGTGAAGCCGCGATCCGGGCCGGAGGACCAGACGGCCAGGATCCCGTTCTCCTTAAGCGCGGCCCGCGCGGCCCCGAGCCCGCCACCGTCGTAGAGGGCGTCGTTCGTCGCGACGGTGAGCCCGTCCGGGCCGTTGTCGACATCGAGCAGGATGGCGTCCCACGCCTTCGTCCGGCGCCGGATCGCTGCGGCAACATCGACGACCTCGATCGTGACCCGCGGATCATCGAGGCAGCCCGCGAAAATGCCGGCGAGCGGGCCACGCGCCCAGGCGACGACCGCCGGAACGAGCTCCGCCACGGTCACCCGCGCCTCCGGCCCGAGCAGGGCGAGCGCGGCGCGCAGCGTGAACCCCATGCCGAGCCCGCCGATCAGCATCTGCGGACGCGGCGTGCGCAGTCGTTCGCAGGCGAGCCGCGCGAGCGCTTCCTCGGAATCGAACTGGCGCGAATTCATCAGCTCGTTCGCGCCAAGCCGGATGGAGAATTCCGTCCCGCGCTGCATCAGCTTGAGGTCGCCGCCGCCCGGTACGGACGCGGTGTCGAGGTGGATCCAGGGTATCAGGGCGAAAATCCGTTATCGATGCGCGTGAGGCAGGTATCGTGTGCGACATTGCCCGCGAAAGCCCTGCGCCGTAAGAGGCGGGGTCCTCAACAGATTAGTGTCGATCATGTCCAAGGCCGACAGGCTCAAGGCCCGGCTTCCGCGCGGTTTCGCCGACCGCGCCCAAGCCGATCTCGCAGCAACGCACCGGATGCTCGAGACAATCCGCGAAGTCTACGAACTCTACGGCTTCGAGGCACTGGAGACGCCCTTCGTCGAGTACACGGAGGCGCTCGGCAAGTTCCTGCCGGATCTTGACCGGCCGAACGAGGGCGTGTTCTCGTTCCAGGACGACGACGAGCAATGGCTGTCGCTGCGCTACGACCTGACGGCGCCGCTCGCGCGCCATGTCGCGATGCGTCTCGACGAGCAGAACATCACGCTGCCGTTCCGCTCCTACCGTGCCGGCTGGGTGTTCCGGAACGAGAAGCCCGGCCCGGGCCGCTTCCGGCAATTCATGCAGTTCGACGCCGACACGGTCGGCTCGTCCTCGGTCGCGGCCGATGCCGAGATCTGCATGATGGCGGCCGACACCTTGGAGGCCGTCGGCATCAAGCGCGGCGACTACGTCATTAAGGTCAACAACCGGAAGGTTCTGGACGGCGTTCTCGAGGCGATCGGGCTGGGCGGGGAGGAGAAGGCCGGGCAGCGGCTGACCGTGCTGCGCGCGATCGACAAGCTCGATCGGCTCGGGCCGGACGGCGTGCGTCAGTTGCTGGACAAGGGCCGGAAGGACGAGAGCGGCGACATCACCAAGGGTGCGGGGCTCCGGGACACACAGATCGATGCGGTGTTCGCATATTTGCGGGCGAACGTGCAGCTATCGGGCGCTGAAGTATCGATCCGCATACCTTCGAGCGACGAGTTCGATTTTGGCAGCGAGGCTGCGTATCTGGCCGGCATAGCGGAGCTTCAGGAGATAGGGCGTCTCATCGCGGCTGCCGGCTACTCAGACCGAGTCAAGATCGACTTCTCCGTCGTCCGCGGCCTCGAATACTACACCGGCCCCGTCTACGAGGCAGAACTCACCTTCGACGTGAAGAACGACGAAGGCCAGAATGTCCGCTTCGGCTCGGTCGCGGGAGGCGGGCGCTATGACGGGCTCGTCGGGCGCTTTCGTCAGGACGCGGTGCCGGCGACGGGGTTCTCGATCGGCGTGTCGCGTCTGCTCTCGGCGCTGCAGATCGTGAAGTCGCCGATTGTGGCCGGCGAAGAACAGCTCGGTCCCGTCGTCGTGCTCGTCATGGATCGCGAGCGTATCGCCGATTACCAGCGCATGGTCACGACTCTGCGCGGCGCCAAGATCAGGGCAGAGCTGTACTTGGGATCGGCCGGCATGAAGGCGCAGATGAAGTATGCCGATCGTCGGCGCGCGCCCTGCGTGGTCATCCAGGGCTCGAACGAGAAGGCGGCCGGCGAAGTGCAGATCAAGGATCTGTTCGAAGGCGCGGAGCGTGCCCGTGCGGATGCTGCGGGAGCGTCGAACGCCGAATATCGGGCGGCTCGTCTCGCGCAGGTCTCGGTTCCGGAAGAGAAGCTTGTGGAAGAGGTCCAGAAAATCATTTCAGGACGGAACCATTAAGTCTCTTCCGTCCTGAATACTTGCCAGACTGGGAACCTTCGCCTAACGGGCGCTGTTACCCACGGCCAAGCTTGAGAGCAGGAGTCCGCCTTATGGCGAAAAACACGAAGACGAGCGGCGAGACGAAAGCTCCCGCCCGAGGCAAGACATCAGCCGCACCGGCCAGCAGCGACACGGCGCCGGCTCCGAAGGCCGCCGCTGCGAAGGGTCGCGGCACGAAGGCGGGCGTCGTCACCAAGGCCGTCGAGGCCGTGCCGGCTATCGCCAAGGCAACCCGCGGCCCAGCCAAGAAGACGAAGCCGGCCGAAAGCACCGTCGCCAAGGTGACCCGTAGCGCGAAGGCCGTCGTCGAGAGCGTTGCCGAGCCGGTCGCCGAAGCAACACAGCGGACCGCGCGCGCCGCGACGGGCGCCCGCAAGTCCGTGGCGAAGACCGCGAAGCGCGCCATTCCGGACGCCCCGAGCTTTCCAGCCGCGGCGACGGCCGAAGTCGGAAACTTCGTGAAGTCTATGGGCACGCAGATCGTCGGCGCGCTGAACAACGATGTCGGCCGCGTCATGGTCGCCGAACTCCTCGTCTACGTCGCGAAATCGCTGACGCAGGCGGCCGCGAACACCGAGACCGGCAAGGACGCCAAGGAAGCCATCGTGAATGCCGGCGCCAAGATCGGCGCGGCGGCCGCGAATGCCGGCGCGAAGTTCGTCGAGACGGGTGCCGCTGCGGCGAGCTCCGGCGCGGATGCGGCCGACGCGCTCTACGTCCGCGACGCCTCGACCCAGGTCTCGGTGCGGCTCGGCAAGCTGGAGGACGTCCAGCGTTCGGAAGGCGAGGATCTCGGCCTGCGCGTGTTCGTCGGGCGACGCTCCGCCAGCGTGTCCTCGTCGGACCTGTCGGCCCCGGCGCTCG